>JBOGGP010000153.1:0-6248 GCA_050744105.1 Acidimicrobiales bacterium | reverse complement strand
GCTTCGCGTTCTGCACGCCGTTTCACTCCTCCGGTCCTGACCTTTACCAGCCAGAAACCGTAGGCGGGAGACGGCGTGCACCACGTTCGCCCAGCTCAGGGCACCCACGGAAACGTCAGAAGAGCCAGAAAACCGCTCCCAATGGGGCGTCTCGCGCCGTGACAACTGTGGTGGGCGGTAGAGGACTCGAACCTCCGACCTCAGCCGTGTGAAGGCTGCGCTCTAACCAGCTGAGCTAACCGCCCCGGTTGCGTTCGTTGAGTTGCCTGCATTGACCAGAGCACCAGGTCGGGCCGGTTTACCAGCGTCGGGGTCACCGAGGACCCGACCGGGCCCGACCACGGCCCACGCTAGTGGACCGGCCGGCGCCCCGGTAGCCTGGCCAGGTGGCGCTCGAGGGCCGGCCCGGACCAGCCGACGATACCGATATGACCGGCGCGCCCCAAGCCTCTGACCGTTGCAGGCCCCAGGGATCGGATCACTCGCTCGGCCCCGCCGGCGACCACCAGGCCGGCGACGACGGTCTCGATCCCGAGGCCGACAGGATCGACGCCAGGGTGGCCCAGCTGGAGGCGGAGCCGGTGCCCCTCGCCGTGCCTCGGCGGGACACCTGGCGCCGGCGGACGGCGACCGGGGCCGTCCTGACCGGCATGGCCCTGGGCTTCCAGCAGGCCCTGGAGAGGCCCCGGGAGGAGCCGAGCATCATGATCGAGACCTCCGGGGACCCGCCCTCGGACCTTCCGGTGGAGGCCGAGGTTGGCCAGATCCGCCCGGCGGACAACGTCGTCATGATCCGGCCGTGGCTCCTGACCGACCAGCAGCCGGCCACCGACGAGCCGCCCACCGACGGGCCGCCCACCGACGGGCCGCCCACCGACGAGCCGCCCACCGACCGGCCGGGCCATGACCAGCCCGGCCATGACCAGCCGGGGCGCCGGCGGCATGGCTCGGCCGGGACCGGCTGGCTTTGAGGCCGGGTAGCCGTACCGGGGCCACTCCCGGCAACCCACTCCCCGACCCCGACCCGGTCCCCGGGCCCGACCTCGACGTCGATCGCAGGCCCAGGCCCGACCCCGAGCCCGACCAGGCCGGCGAGCCCGAGCCGCCGCGGCCGGCGCGTCCGGCCGGCGCCGGCGTCCTGGCCCGCTTCGCCCGGGCCGTGGCTGCCGGCCCGTCGGCCCGGACCGGTGGCGCGGCCACGCCGGCGAAGCCCAGCCAGATCCAGCGGCCCGAGGACCGCTACGGCTACGCCGTTGCCGCTTTCCTGGTGGCCGTCGGGGTGGTCTTCGCCCTGGTCCACGGCACCCCGGCCGCCGTCCACGGCGCCCACGGCAGCACGACCACCCATCCGGTCCAGACCAACAGCTTGTTCCCGGCGCTGGGAGCCGCCGTCGCCGCCGGCCTGGTGGTGGCCATCCGGCTGGGCAACCGCTTCGCCGCCGCCATCGTGGCCGTGGTCGCCTCCCTGCTGGTAGAGACCAGCACCCCGCCGGCCAACCTGCGGGTCCTGTTCTACCTGACGCTGTTCATCCCCCTGGGATGGGCGTTCTGGCTGACCCGGCGCCAGAGCAAGGCGGCCAGGGCGGCGGCGGCCGCCCAGCCCCGGCTGACCCCCGAGCAGCGGCGGGCCGACCGTGAGCGGCGCAAGGCGGTCAAGCGAGGCGAGGACGTACCCGCTCTGGCCCGCGCCGTTTCCCAGAGCCGGCGCTACACCCCGCCGCAGCCTGGGCCGCCCAAGCGGACCCGCAAGGAGCTGGCCGCCGAGGTCGGGGCCAACGCCCGGGCCGGCAGGCGCCCGGCCAGGACCGAGGCCAAGACCAAGGCCGACAAGGCCCGCCACGGCGGCGGCCCGGCCAAGACCAACCCGGCCCCCCCCACGGCCAACGAGTCGAGGTAGTGCCGCTCGCCGCCGGCCCGCACGACTCCGGCGGGCGCCGGCTCGGGGTCTCGATCACCCTCGGGCGGCCGGCGTCCCCTCGCTGGCCAGGGCGGAGCGCAGGAATCCCAGCATCTCGGCCCGCCGCCGCACCAGGGAGCGGGCCGTGGGCTCCACCCCGAGGGCGCGCAGGACCTCCGCCTCGGTGGCCACGCCGATGACCGTGGAGTAGGCCGACAGCAGGAGGAGCCGGGCGTCCTGCCGGCGGACCGAGCCGCTCACCATCTCGGCCTCGAGGAAGGCGGTGGCCCGCTCGATGATTGGCTCCAGGCGGTGGCGCAGCCGGGTGGCCGGCGGGGGGCCCAGCCGGCTCACCTCCCGCAGCAGGCCCAGCAGCTCGGGGCGCCGTCCGGCCAGGCGGAAGACCGAGCGCACGACGGCGTCGACCCGGGCCAACCCCGGTCCGGCCGACGACAGCGCCCCCTCGAGGGCCTCGACCAGCTCGGCGCCGGCCTGGTCGATGACGGCGTCGAGCAGGCCCTCCTTGGACCCGAAGTGGTAGAGGACGGTCTGCTTGCGGACCCCCAGCTCGGCGGCCAGTGCGTCGAGGGAGGTCGCCTCGTAGCCCCGGCCGGCGAAGGCGGCCATGGCCGCGTCGACCACCCGACCGCTGGTGTCCGCCCGGCCCCCGCCCACGCTGGCACCCGCAGCCCCCCGGGCCGCCCCATCCGTGGATGGACCACCGCTCGCACCGGGCACTTACCAGATGGTAGACAAGGGCGATGCTTCGGGAAAGCCTGGCCGGCCGGCGGATAGCCATCACCGGGGCCACCGGGTTCCTCGGCACCGCGCTGACCGAGCGCCTGATGCGCTGCGTCCCCGGCTGCGAAGTGGTCCTGGTGGTGCGAGGCGGCCGGCGGGGGGCGGCCGAACGGGTGCGCCGGGCGGTGCTGCGCAACGACTGCTTCGACCGCCTCCGGGCCGAGCTGGGCGCCCGATTCGACTCCGAGGTCGAGCGCCGGCTGACGGCGGTGACCGGCGACGTGGCCGTCGACGGCCTCGGCCTCGACGAGGGCGGCCGGGCCGCCCTGGCCGGGTGCGACACCGTGGTGCACTCGGCGGCGACGGTGAGCTTCGACTCGCCGATCGACGCCGCCGTCGAGGTCAACCTGCTCGGCCCGGCCCGGGTGGCCGAGACGCTGCGCGACATCGGGACCGCCCCCCACCTGGTCGCGGTGTCGACGGCTTACGTGGCCGGCACCCGCCGGGGGGCGGCCCCGGAGGCGGCGCTGGCCGACACCCCCTTTGCCACCGACGTGCCCTGGCGACCCGAGGTGGTGGCCGCCCGCCGGGCCCGAGCCGACCTGGACAGCGCCAGCCGGGTGGCCGCCCGCCTGGCCGGCTTCACCAAGGCGGCGCGCGCCGAGCTCGGCGCCGCCGGCACCCCCCTGCTGGCTGCCCGGGCCGAACGGGCCCGCACCGACTGGATCGGCGACCGCCTGGTCGAGCTGGGCAAGGCCCGCGCCCAGGTCCTCGGCTGGCCCGACGCCTACGCCTACTCCAAGGCCCTGGGCGAGCGTGCCCTGCTCGACAGCCGGGGCCCGGTGCCGGTCACCATCGTGCGCCCGTCGATCATCGAGGCCGCCCTGGCCGAGCCTCACCCGGGCTGGATCCGGGGCTTCCGCATGGCCGACCCGGTGATCATCAGCTACGCCCGGGGCGGGCTGCGGGAATTCCCTGGCATCCCCGAGGGGATCATCGACGTCATCCCCGTCGACCTGGTGGTGGCCGCCATCCTGGCCGTCGCCGCCCGGGGGCCCGAGGCGGAGCCCGACGTGTTCCACGTCGCCTCCGGGGCCCGCAACCCGATGCGCTACCGACAGCTGGTGGACCTGGTGCGGGAGTGGTTCACCGAGCATCCCCTGGCCGACGACCACGGCCAGCCCATCGTGGTGCCGGAGTGGTCGTTTCCCGGCCGGGGCCGGGTGCAGCGCCAGCTCCAGCAGGCGACCCAGGCCCTCGGGGCGGTGGAGTCGGTCCTCGCCGCCCTGCCCCTGCGCGGCCGCCGGGCCGAGGTGGCCACCCGCCTCGAGGAACGCCGGGACCAGGCCGAGCGGGCCCTCTCCTACGTCGACCTGTACGGCAAGTACACCGAGACCGAGGTGGTCTTTCGCGTCGACCGCCTGCTGGCGCTGTGGGACTCCCTGCCCGCCGCCGACCAGGCCGATTTCGGGTTCGACCCGGCGGCCATCAACTGGCCCAGGTTCGTGAGCGACGTGTACCTGCCGGCGGTCGTGGCCCACGCCCGGGCCCGGCTGGTCACCGGCCGGGCCCCGGGCAAGGGCGCCACCGGCCTGACCCGGGCGGAGCGGGGACGGCGGGCCGTGCTCTCGCCCGAGCGCCACCTGGCCGTGTTCGACCTGGAAAATACCCTCGTCGCCTCCAACGTCGTCGACTCCTACGCCTGGCTGGCCACCCGCCACCGGGGGGACCCGGCCCGGGCCCGCTTCGTGGCCGAGATGCTGTGGGAGGCGCCCCGGCTGCTGGCCCTCGACCGCCGGGACCGGGGCGACTTCCTACGCTCGTTCTACCGCCGCTACGACGGCGCCCCAGTCGAGCGCCTGGCCGCCGACGCCTGGGAGCTGACCAGCGACCTGCTGTTGCTCAAGTCCTTCCCGGCCGGCATCCGCCGGGTCCGTGAGCACCGGGCGCTCGGACACCGCACCCTGCTCATCACCGGGGCCATCGACGTGGTGATAGGGCCGCTGCGCCCGCTGTTCGACGACGTGGTCTGCGCCAGCCTTGGTGAAAGGGGCGGCCGCTTCCTGGGAGAGCTGGTCGATGCCCCCCCGACGGGAGAGGCCAGGGCCCAGCTGATGGCGGAGTACGCCATCAGGCACGGTATCGACCTGGCCGAGAGCGTGGCCTACGCCGACTCGTCGAGCGACCTGCCCATGCTCGAGGCGGTGGGGCACCCGGTGGCCGTCAACCCCGAGACCAAGCTGGCGGCCATCGCCCGCAAGCGCGGCTGGCACACCGAGGACTGGCCCCGGGCGGCCGGCGGCCCCCGGCCCCTCCTGCCCATCGGTCCCCGGCACGCGGGGGGCCGGCCCCGCCCGCCCCGAGCCCTGAGCGGGTCGAGGTGAAGGCGCTGGTGGTGGAACGGTCGGTGCCCCGCTTCGCCGCCGCCCGTCTGGCGTCGGGGTGGCGGCCGGGCGCCGGCGGCCGGGTCGGCCCCCTGCGCCTGGCCGACGGCCCCGCCCCCGAGCTGCCCGGCCCGGGATGGTGCCGGGTCAGGCCCCGCCTGGCGGGCATCTGCGGCAGCGACCTGGCCACCATCGACGGGCGCTCGTCGCGGTGGTTCGAGCCGGTGGTCAGCTTCCCCTTCACCCCGGGCCACGAGGTGGTGGGGGAGCTCGACGACGGCCGGCGGGTGGTGGTCGAAGCCGTCCTCGGCTGCGCCCCCCGGGCGGTCGCCCCCCCCTGCCAGGCGTGCGCGGCGGGCCGGTCCCGCCACTGCATCCACCTGGCCGACGGCGACCTGGCCCCCGGCCTGCAGACCGGGTTCTGCCGCGACACCGGCGGCGGGTGGTCGCTGTCCATGGTAGCCCACCAGTCCCAGCTGCGGGCCGTGCCCGACACCATGAGCGACGAGGCCGCCGTCATGGTCGAGCCCACCGCCTGCGCCCTGCACGGGGTGCTCACCGCCCCTCCCGGGCCCGTCCCGGTGGCGGCGGTGATCGGGGCGGGCACGCTCGGGCTGTGCACGGTGGCCGCCCTGGACGGCCTCCGGCCCGACGTCGAGGAGGTGGTGGTGGCGGCCAAGCACCCGGCCCAGCGCCGCCTGGCCGCCGCCCTGGGGGCGGGGTCGGTGGTCGAGCCGGACCAGCTGCGCCGGGCCGTGCGCCGGCTCGGCGGTGGGTCGATCCTGGACAACGGCCAGCTCAGCGGGGGGGCCCCGGTCGTCTTCGACTGCGTGGGGTCGGCGTCGTCCCTCGCCGCCGCCCTGGCCGTGGCCGCCCCCGGCGGGACGATCGTCATGCTCGGGATGCCCGGCCCGACCACCGTCGACCTGACCCCCCTGTGGCAGCGCGAGATCACCCTGGCCGGCGCCTACACCTACGGGCCCGAGGCGCCGGCCAGCCGGGGCCACAGCTTCGACCTGGCCTTTGACCTGGTGGCCGGCGCCGGCCTGGACCGCCTCCTGAGCGCCACCTACCCCCTCGACCGCTTCGCCGACGCCATCGACCACGCCGCCGGCGCCGGCCGGCGGGGCGCCGTCAAGGTGGCCTTCGACATGCGGTCCGAGCGGCGCCGGCCGGCACCCGCCCCGCACGCCCCGCCCGCCCCGCACGCCGCGCCCGCCCCGCAC
>JBOGGP010000152.1:0-6274 GCA_050744105.1 Acidimicrobiales bacterium | reverse complement strand
CGCCGTAGGTGAAGATGCCCCCGTCGGAGGCGACCAGCCGGTAGCCCTTGCCGTCGGGGGTGGCGGCCATGCCCACCACCGGCCTGTTGAGCGGGGCCCCTCCGGCGGAGCCGAAGAAGCTGGCGTCGCCGTAGGTGAAGATGCCCCCGTCGGAGGCGACCAGCCGGTAGCCCCCTCCCGCAGTAGGCCGGACCGGGGACGGACCGGGGGTCGCCCCGTTGAGCGCCACCGTCTGGGGACTGCCAGCGGCAGAGTCGACGATTGACAGCGTGGCCGTCGCAGCCCCGGCGGTCGTGGGCGTGAAGGTGACGCCGACGGTGCAGGTCGCGCCCACCGCCACCGTGGTGGCAGAGCAGGTGTCGTCGACCAGGGCGAACTCAGCGGCGTTGGTCCCGGTGATGCCCAGCGTGCCCACGTCGAGGGGGGCCCCGCTGACGTCGGTCAGGGTGAGGGTCTTGGCCGCAGTGGTCGAGCCGACGGGCTCGGGCCCGAAGGCGAGGCTCGACGGCGACACGGAGGCGGTGGTGGCGGCGGTGGCCGCCCCGTTGAGCGCCACCGTCTGGGGACTGCCAGCGGCAGAGTCGACGATTGACAGCGTGGCCGTCGCAGCCCCGGCGGTCGTGGGCGTGAAGGTGACGCCGACGGTGCAGGTCGCGCCCACCGCCACCGTGGTGGCAGAGCAGGTGTCGTCGACCAGGGCGAACTCAGCGGCGTTGGTCCCGGTGATGCCCAGCGTGCCCACGTCGAGGGGGGCCCCGCTGACGTCGGTCAGGGTGAGGGTCTTGGCCGCAGTGGTCGAGCCGACGGGCTCGGGCCCGAAGGCGAGGCTCGACGGCGACACGGAGGCGGTGGTGACGGCGGTGGCCGCCCCGTTGAGCGCCACCGTCTGGGGACTGCCGGCAGCGGAGTCGACGATTGACACCATGGCCGTCGCAGCCCCGGCGGTCGTGGGCGTGAAGGTGACGGCGACGGTGCAGGTCGCGCCCAAGGCCACGGTCTTGGCCGAGCAGGTGTCGTCGACCAGGGCGAACTCAGCGGCGTTGGTCCCGGTGATGCCCAGCGTGCCCACGTCGAGGGGGGCCCCGCTGACGTCGGTCAGGGCGAGGGTCTTGGCCGCAGTGGTCGAACCGACGGGCTCGGGCCCGAAGGCGAGGCTCGACGGCGACACGGAGGCGATGGTGGTGGCGGTGGTGGCGGTGGCGGCCCCACTGAGCGCCACCGTCTGGGGACTGCCAGCGGCGGAGTCGACGATTGACACCATGGCCGTCGCAGCGCCGGCGGTCGTGGGCGTGAAGGTGACGCCGACGGTGCAGGTCGCGCCCACGGCGACGGTCTTGGCCGAGCAGGTGTCGTTCACCAACGCGAAGTCAGCGGCGTTGGTCCCGGTGATGCCCAGCGTGCCCACGTCGAGGGGGGCCCCGCTGACGTCGGTCAGGGTGAGGGTCTTGGCCGCAGTGGCCGAGCCGACGGGCTCGGGCCCGAAGGCGAGGCTCGACGGCGACACGGAGGCGGTGGTGGCGGCGGCCCCGTTGAGCGACACCGTCATCTGGGGGCTGTCAGGGGCGTTGTCGGTGATGACCAGGTTCGCCGCGGCGGCGTTGGACGAGGTCGGGGTGAAGGTGACCCCGATGGTGCAGGACTGGTTCGGGGCCACCGACTGGCCGGTGCAGGTGTCCGAGCCGGGGGCGATGGCAAACTCGGAAGGGTTGGAACCGCTGAACCCCACCTTTGTCACCGACAGAGGCAAGGTGCCGGGCTGGTTGGAGATCGTCACTGTCTGGGGGGGCGACGTGGCTCCGAAAGCTGCAACAAAGCCCAGCCTTCTGGGCGAAGCGGAAACGTTGGGAACCTGGAAGGTGAATACGTCCGCCGTGGAGGTGAAGGATCGGCCTCCCGGGCCGGTGACGACGATATCGTTGCCCTGGAGGTTCTGGCCGATGGGTGCCGGCGGGACGACGGCGGTGATCTGGGTGTCGGACACCACCGTGAAGCTGGTGGCAGGCACGCCCAGGCTGTCGGAGGCCGCCTTGAACGCGACCCCCGTGGCGCTTGTGAACCCGCCGCCGGCGATGGTCACCGAGGTACCCCCAGTGTAGGGGGCTGCCGCCGGGGTGACCGACACCACCGCCGGCGGGCCGGTGAACACCTCAGCAGAGACCAGCCGGTTGCCGGTGACTTCATCCTTGCCGCCCGTGGCCAGGACGCGGCCGCCGGCGAGCAGGGTCGAGGTCTGAAGCGACCGGCCGTTCGACATCTGCACCGTCACCGTCCAGGTCCCCGTGACCGGGTTGTACAATTCGGAGTCGGTGGCGTCGGCCCCGCTACCTCCCACCGAGAGGACCAGCCCGTCGGGCAACAGGTTTGCGGTGGCGAAGCTGGTGTCAGCCACCTGGTTGCCGGTGAATGAGAATTTCCCGCTGGAGGGATTGTACAACTCGGCCGACGCGAGTTGTGATCCGCCCGAGACCAGCACGTCACCGCAGTAATTGGGCTCCGGCGTGCCCGTGCAGGTGGGCCCAGAGATCAGGGTCGCCGCTTGCTGAGCCCGGGCCGCATTCATCGAGCCGGTGGGCGACCACGTCGCGGTCGCCGGATGGTAGAGCTCGGCGCTGGCAGTGGTCCCGGTGGTGGGACTATTGGATTGGCCTCCCGCTACCAGGACGTCGCCGTCACCGAGCAGGGTGGCGGTGTGCTCCAGGCGAGAAGTGGTCATTGAAGCGGTGGCGGACCAGGTATTGGTGGCCGGATCGTACAACTCGGCAGAGTTCTGCGCGGCGCTAGCGGGATCGTTGTCGACGTTCGAACCCCCCGCAGCAAGGACGTTCCCGTTGTTGAGCAGGGTGGCGGTGAAGTCGTAGCGGTTCAACGGTCCAGAGCCCGTGGACAGGTCTGTCAGCCCAGAGAACGTCCCGGTCGCGGGGTCGTACAACTCCGAAGTCGAGCCCATCAACTCGCTGTCACCACCCGCCATCAGCACCTTCCCGCTAGGCAACAGCGTGGCTGCAAAGAACGCGCGGGACTCCATCATGGATCCCGTCGAGGTCCACATCCCAGTCGATGGGTCGTACAACTCGGCGCTGGATAGGCCCGGCCCCCCCGCAGCCAAAATCTCGCCACAGTGCGCCACAGCGCCGGGCGTCGCGCATGCGGCGCCGGCCAGCGTGGTCAGGGCGAATTCGCTGCGTGGCGTGGCCATCGAGCCGGTGACAGACCAGTCGCCTACGCCGTAGGAGAACAGCTGGGCGCTGGCGGCCGGATCCACGAGCGAGGGCCCGGACGGCGTGACGACCGACACCGGCGCGCTGATGGCGGCCTGGGCGGGGCTGACGGCAGTGATCTTGGTGTCGGAAACCACCTGCACGTTGGTGGCAGGCGTCGATCCGAAGTTGACGCCGGTGGTGCCGCTCAGGCCAGTCCCGGTGATGGTGACGGCGGTCCCCCCGAGCGGGGGGCCGGAGGAGGGGCTGACGGCCGCGACGGTGGGCGGCACGGCGGTGGCGGGACCGGCGATCTTGGCCACGATCACGCCGCTGCCGGTATGGAACGACCCCGGAGTGGTCGGGAACGGGTTGGAACCGTAGGAGGTGATGTAGGCGTCCCCCCCGGCGGTGACGGCCAGGCCGCTCAGGGTGTCGCTCTCACCAGCCTGGAGGTAGGTGGAGTACAGCAGGTCGCTGCCGTCGGGCTTGAGCTCGGTTAGAGTCGGACTGTTGAGACACACACTGCAGGTGGTCTCGAAGGCATTGTGGGTTGGGAAATTGGGCGACGACGTGGTCCCGGCGACGTAGGCATCCCCGCTGGCGTCGATCGAGATATATTGGAGGCGGTCTTGGCCTTGCACACTCCCGCCCAGGAATGTGGAGAAGATCAGACTGGCACCATCGCTAGCCAACTCGGTGACGAAGCCCGTGCGAGCGCGGCACCCAGCCGGGGCCTGGCACATCTGCTGAAATACTCCGGCGGTGGTCGGAAAGGTCGGATCGGCGGTCTGACCGGTCACGTAAGCGTGACCTGCGGGGTCCACGGCGATGGCGTTGAGTCCGGTGAACCGCATGGTACCGGCCACATACCTGGCGTACACCTCGGTGCCCGCCGGGGCAACTTCGGCCACAAAACCGCAGCTATTGCCTCCGCAACTCGGCGCCCCGACTGTTGTGTGGAAGTCGCTCGATCCGGTAGATCCACCGACATAGGCGTTGCCGCCGCCATCCACGGCGATGCCACTGGTGTTGAGACTGGCGTCGGCGCCCAGGTAGGTGGAGTAGACCAAGCCGTTGGTGCCGGAGACAGCCGGGTTGATGGCGGTCACGAAGGCGTTCTGACCGACGGGGCAAGTGGCGGGCGGCCCAGCGCTGAAACCGATGCACTGCGGCTGGAAGTGGCCGGCGGTGCCGGGGAAGTCCGGCGAGTTGGTGGCGCCGGTGACGTACACGTCGCCATTGGCACCCAAGGCCATGGACACGATCGAATCGGTGCCGCTGCCGCCCAGGTACGTGGAGTACGCCAGGGCGGTGCCGGTGGGGTTAAACTCAGTCACGAAGCCGTTGCCGGTGCAGGCCCCGGCGCAGGTCGGCTGGGCGGCGCCCATGGTCGGCAGCGTGGTGGAGGTCGTGGTGCCCACCAGGTAGACGTGCCCGGCGGAGTCCACGGCGATCCCTGAGCCCGTGGTGGTCCCTGCGGCAGTGCCCGTGCCGCCGAAGTACGTGGAGTAGACCAGAGCGGTCCCGCTCGGGTTGAGCTCGGAGACGAAGGCGTCGGTGCCCGAGCTGCACGCCATGCCGCACATGGCCTGGTAGGCGCTCTGCACCGGGAGGGTGGTGTCGTTGGTGCCACCGGCGACGAACGCGTCCCCCTTGGTATCCACGGCAACAGCGCTCGTACGGGTGATGACCCCGGTGCCGGTACCCCCGAAGTCGGCCGAGTAGACCAGCACCGGGTCGATGACCAGGGGCAGGCTGGCGTTGTGCACGCCGACCCGGAAGCCGACGAGGCCGCTGCCCTCGACCACGAAGCTCCCGTCGACCGGCACCTGGCGGCCGCCGACGGTCTGGTAGACGGTGGGGCGGGGCTGGCGGATCTGCGCCCCGCCGGCGGTGATGACCAAGGCGCCGGCCGGATCGAGGGCGAGGTGGGTGGCGCCAGTGATGGCGAAGGTGATGCGGGAGGGATCGGCGCCGGGAGCGAGGTGCAACTCGTAGTCGATCCCGCTCGAGGGTCCCTGCTTGTACAGCAGGTCGACGCCGGGGTACACGCCGCCGTAGCTCACCGCGCCGTAGCTGGCGACCCCGGTGCGCCACTTGGTGGGATCCGGGCCGAGAAGGTAGTTGGTCACCCCCGCGAGGCGGTCCACCGACCGAACCGAAGGGTGGGGGCTAGCGCCCGCGAGGCCCATGGAGATCACCGTTGTCCCCGCCTTGCCGGAAGGAGCCTTGGAGGCGAGGACCACGGTCGCCTGGCCGCTGGGACTAAGCAGCGAGGTGTAGCCCCCGGCGTGGCTCACGAAACTGACCCCAGGGCCGGCTTGCCCGACGTTGGATTCGTACCCCGAGGACCACTTGGCAGCGTTGGCCGCCACCTTCGCCTGGCTGGGCATGACCTTGGCAGGGGCAGGCAAGGCTGGGGCGGTGCTGAACACTGTCCCTGCCCGGATGGCCCCGACCAAACCGGCGGCCAGAGCGAGGGCGGCCATCAGCGCCGTGGCCCGTCCGACCGTCGCCCTAGGGATTGGGGCGCCGGCCCGGGGTCCCCGCCATCCGGCCGCAATCGCCGTCATCGCTTGGTCTTGACCCGGCGACGCGAGAGGCCGGCGAGCGCAGCCACGCCAAGCCCGGCGGCCAAGCCGGAGGCCAGCACCCCCAGGCCCACGTCAGTGGTAAGGCTCCGCCCCGGGCCGCGCGCGCTGGCATCGAAGGGGCCGATGGTCAGCGCCGGGCCCTTGGGCGCCACGGTGGCAGGCGTGGTGTTCAAGCCCTTCCACAGGGGCGAGGCCGCTGTCGGCCCTCCGGGCCCCGCGGACGGCGAACCCACTGGTTGCCCATCGATCGTCACGCCGCCCACTGCGTCTTTCCCGGAGGTGCTGGCCCCGGAACTCCCGGCAGCGGGCGAGGTCGCGCCCCCACCCGGGCCACCCGGGGCGGCGCTCTCACCGGAGGGGGACAGGACGGGGGCGGTGTTGGTCGAGCCTCCGCCGTTTGGGACCGACCCTGAGGGGGACGGCGGAGGCTGGACGGCCGCTGAGGGGGACGGCGGAGGCTGGACCGACCCTGAGGGGGAC
>JBOGGP010000151.1:0-6340 GCA_050744105.1 Acidimicrobiales bacterium | reverse complement strand
CCCCGGTGTCCCGCATAGTGCGCCGCACGGGGACGTCGGGGCCGGTCACCGGTGTGCGGCTGGTGAGCGGGGAGACCATCGGCGCCGACGCCGTGGTGGCCGGCCCCGACCTGCCCGCCGTCTACCGCGAGCTGCTCCCCGAGGTGCCCATGCCCAGGGTGGCCAGGCGGGGCGAGTACTCCCCGTCCTGCGTCCTGTGGCTGGCCGGCACGGGCGGCCAGCTCCCCGCCGGCGCCGCCCACCACAACATCCACTTCGGGCGGGACTGGAAGGGCTCCTTCGACGCCCTCCTGCGCGACGGCCGCCGCCAGCCCGACCCCTCCATCCTGGTCTGCGTCCCCACCCTCAGCGACCCCGACCTGGCCCCACCCGGCGGCCACGTCCTCTACGCCCTGGAGCCGGTCCCCAACCTCGACGGCCGCATCGACTGGGCCACCTCCCGGGAGCAGACCCGTGACCGCCTGCTGGCCCACCTCGACGCCCTGGGCTACCCGGTAGGGGCGGCCGTCACCGAGCGTTTCGTCGACCCGGCCGACTGGGAGGCCCAGGGGATGGAGCGGGGCACACCCTTCGCCCTGTCCCACCGCTTCACCCAGAGCGGCCCCTTCCGGCCCAACAACGTCGACAAGCGGGTGCCCGGCCTGGTCCTGGTCGGGTCGGGGACGGTGCCGGGGGTGAGCGTGCCCATGGTGCTGGTGTCGGGCCGCCTGGCCGCCGAACGGGTCGACGCCCTCGACCTCAGGTGACCACCCTCGAGGCCAGCTACCGGCGCTGCCGGGCCCTCAACCGCCGGTTCGGCACCACCTACTACGCCGCCACCTGGCTGCTGCCGGCGGTCAAGCGCCACCACGTCCACGCCCTGTACGGCTTCTGCCGCTACGCCGACGACATAGTGGACGACCTCGGCCCGGTGCCGGTGGCCGAGCGGGTGGCCGCCCTGGACGCCTTCGGCGACAGGTTCTTCGCCGACCTGGAGGCGGGTCGCTCCGACGACGACGTCCTCAAGGCCGTGGTCCACACCGTCAGGGCCTTCGGCATCGACGCCGGCTGCTTCGTGCGCTTCCTGGCCTCCATGGCCATGGACCTCACCCGGGCCGAATACCACAGCTTCGCCGACCTCCTCGACTACATGGACGGCTCCGCGGCGGTCATCGGCGAGATGATGCTACCCATCCTGGAGCCCTCGGCGCCGGCCGCCCTCGGCCATGCCCGCGACCTGGGGATCGCCTTCCAGCTCACCAACTTCCTGCGTGACGTGGCCGAGGACCTCGACCGGGGTCGGGTCTACCTGCCCCAGGAGGACGTCGAGTCCTTCGGCGCCGGCGACGCCCTGGCCGCCCGCCGGGCCAGCCCGGAGTGGAGGGCACTGATGGCCTTCGAGATCGGTCGCACCCGGCGCTACTACCGCTCGGGCGACCAGGGTCTGGCCATGCTGCCGCCGGTGGCGGCCCGCTGCATCGCCGGCGCCCGCATGCTCTACGGCGGCATCCTGGACCAGATCGAGGCGGCCGGCTACGACGTCTTCGCCCGGCGGGTGCGCGTCCCCCGGTGGCGCAAGGCGGCGGTGGCGGCCAGGGTCGTCCGGCCCTCGCCGCGGCCGGGGGGAGACCGGTGACCGCTCAGACGGTGGAGGCGATCTCGGCCAGGCCGGCGCGCGCCGCCGCCCGCTGGCGCAGCCGGCGGGGGACCACCGGGCACAGCATGCCGTAGGGCTCGCCCCCGTAGAGGTGGTGGATGGCGTGCGCATCCCGCAGCCGCTCCAGGGGGCCCAGGGCGGGGAGGCGGCCCAGGCGGGCGTGGATGTAGACGTCGTGGACGAAGGCGTAGGCCGCCCCGTAGGCCGTCACCCCGACGGCCACGGACACCAGCAGGTGGAGCGAGGGGGACAGGGCGCCGGCGGCCATGACCGCCACCGTCACCGCCGCGAACATCACCGGGAAGGCGTCGTTGGCCTCGAAGCGGGCGGCCCGGCGCCGGTGGTGGGAGCGGTGCAGGGCCCAGCCGACACCATGCATCACCCACCGGTGGGCGGCGTAGGTCACCGGCTCCATCGCCGAGAAGGCGACCACGGCGACGATCACGTCCATCGCCGCCAGGCTAGCGCTCCCGGGCCGTTGCCGATCGCAGCCACAGGACCAGGACCAGGGTCACCAGGGCGAAGCCGTAGGCGAAGTCCTCGACGGGGATGTCCCAGGGGAACCGGACGCCCAGGTACTCGGCCGGGTTGTAGACCACGATGGGAGCCGACAGCTTGGTCAGCCAGCCGTCGACGGGGACCTGGAAGGCCCAGGTGACAGCCAGGGTGGCCCAGTACGCCGGCATCTTGAAGATGCCGGTGCGCAGCCAGGCCAGCTCGACGGTCACCACGCCGGCGGCGGCCACCGCCGCCCACAGCGTGTACACCTAAGCGACCACTACCAGTGCTGCCGCTTGGCCCGCCCGAGGACGCGGCTGGCCACGCCGAAGGTGAGCAGGGCGCACACCGGGATCACCGCGAAGAACACCACCTCCTCGACCGGCAGGTGCCCGGGCAGGTCCCACCCGGTGGTGTAGCGGGCGCTGTAGGACCAGTGGTGATGGGCGATGGCGGCCACGTCCCAGGCCGAAAAGATCACCAGGGGGGGCACCACGGCCCGAGCCAGCCGGCCCGGGCGGCGCCACACCCGGGCGCCGAAGACCACTTCCAGGGGCAGGGTCAGCACCAGGCAGGCACCCATCAGCAGCAGGTACTGGTAGCGGTCCACCGATGCACCCTAGCGAGGGCGACGCCTTTCCCCAACCCTGCCCGGTTGGTGGCCGTGGCCGTCGCCGCGGCCGATCATGGCCATCGGCAAGGGGTAGCGTGCGGCGATGATGCTGGAGTCCATCTGCTCCCCCGACGACCTGCGACGCCTCAGCCCCGAGCAGCTGGAGGTGCTGGCCGCCGAGATCCGCCACCTCATCATCGAGGCGGTGTCGGTCAACGCCGGCCACCTCGGGTCCAACCTCGGCGCCGTGGAGCTGACCCTGGCCCTGCACCGGGTGTTCCGCTCGCCCCGCGACATCATCATCTGGGACACCGGCCACCAGGCCTACGTGCACAAGATCGTGACCGGGCGGAGGGAGATGTTCGGCACCCTGCGCCAGGCCAACGGGCTGTCGGGCTACCCGTGCCGGGCCGAGTCCGTCCACGACTGGGTGGAAAACAGCCACGCCTCCACGTCCCTGTCCTACGCCCACGGCCTGGCCGCCGCCGTCAGGCGCAGCTCCCTGCCCGGGCGCCGGGTCGTCGCCGTGGTGGGCGACGGGGCGCTCACCGGGGGCATGGCCTTCGAGGGGCTCAACAACCTGGGCCACAGCGGCAGCCGGGTGATGGTGGTCCTCAACGACAACGGCCGCTCCTACGCCCCCACCGTGTCCCGCCTGTCGGAGAGCCTGACCCGGCTGCGCCTCCACCCTGGCCTGCGCTCGCTGCGCTCCCGGGTCGAGGACGCCCTGCGCGACCTGCCCAAGGTTGGCCCCCTGGCCTACAGCTCCCTCCAGGGCCTGTACTCGGCGCTGCGGGAGGTGATCGAGCCGCCGGCGTTCTTCGAGAGCCTGGGAGTGCGCTACGTGGGCCCCATCGACGGCCACGACATCGCCGGCATGGAGCTGGCCTTCACCCAGGCCGACGAGTTCGAGGGGCCCATAGTGGTCCACGTCATCACCCAGAAGGGCCGGGGCTACGGGCCGGCGGAGGCCGACGACGAGAAGTGCCTGCACGACGCCCCCGTCTTCGACCGCGTGGTCGGGCCCAGCCAGGCGGCACGGGCGCCCAAGGGCTACACCCAGGCCTTCAACGAGGCCATGCTGGAGATCGGCGAGGCCCACCCCGACGTGGTCGCCATCACCGCGGCGATGCCGGGGGCCACCGGGCTGCTGCCCTTCGCGGCGCGCTGGCCCGACCGGTTCTTCGACATGGGCATCGCCGAGCAGCACTCGGTCACGGCGGCGGCGGGCATGGCCATGGGCGGGCTGCGGCCGGTGGTGGCGGTGTACGCCACCTTCTTCAGCCGGGCCTTCGACCAGGCCAACCTGGACGTGGGCCTGCACGGCCGTCCCGTCGTGTTCGCCCTCGACCGGGCCGGCATCACCGGCCCCGACGGGCCCAGCCACCACGGCGTGCTGGACATGGCCCAGTGCCTGACCATCCCCGGCATGGCCGTCTTCGCCCCGTCGTCGGCCCAGGAGCTGGCCGTCATGCTCAACACGGCGCTCAACCTGTCGGGGCCGGCCGCCGTCCGCTACCCCCGGGGGGACGCCCGCCAGGTGCCGGCCGCCCAGGTGGGCTCGGACCTGTCGGCCCGCATGATCCGCGGCGGCGACCTGTCGGTGTGCGTGCTGGCCGTGGGAAAGATGGTCGAGGGTGCCGAGCTGGCCGTGGCCCTGCTGGCCGCCGACGGGGTGGACGCCACCCTCTGGGACGTCCGGGTGGTGCGGCCGCTGGACCCGGCCATGATCTCCCACGCCGGCCGGCACCGCCTGGTGGTGACGGTGGAGGACGGCATCCGCACCGGGGGGGCGGGGGCGTTTATGGCCGACGCCATCGGCGACCTGGACCAGGGCCGGATCGGGCCCCCGGTGCTCACCCTGGGCCTGCCCACCGCCTACATCCCCCACGGCCGGGCCGACCGCATCCTGGCCCAGCTGGGCCTGGACGGCCCTGGCATCGCCGCCGCCATCTCCAAGGCCCTCCACCGGCCCGACGTCGACTCGGCCAGCGGGCTCGAGGTCTCGGACGGGGCCGGCCGGTGAACGCTTGGCGCTGGGTGGCCTAGCCGCTTGGGCCTTTCCATCGACAAGATGGGGCCGCCCACCCGAGCGGGCGTGGATGGTCCGTCTGCGCCGCGGGCAGCGCTCGGTCATCGTCGCCATCGGCCTCAGACGCTCGGCCGCCGACCGCCTGGCCGAGCAGATCGCCGACCTGCTCGGCGACACCTACGCCTGAACCTGAACCCACCCACGCTGCGTGCCACCCGACCAGGCCCCCTTCAGACAGGCAGGGGCGGCTGGCGGCTGGTACCAGAGCCCCTCAGGTGGTGGCGCAACAGACCGTTGGTGTTCTCGTTCAGCCCCCGCTGCCACGGCGGCCGGCGAGCTTGGCCTGCCAGCGGTCCTGCTCCGCTTGGGGCAGGGACGCCTCCCAGGCGGCCAGGGTGTCGTCGTGATCATCGGCGGGAGCGAGCCGGGCCCGCAGATCGAAACCTGCCGCGGCCAAGATCCGGTACAGGGTCGGCAGGGTTGGCTGACGGCGCCCCGCTTCATAGGCGGCGATCGCCGACTGCACGGTGTGCGCCCGGGCGGCCAGCTCGGACTAGGTCATCCCGGCTTGGGCCCGGGCATCGAGGATCAGCGCCCCGGCCGCTTCGTTCCACGCGGTTCGATCCACCCCATCATCGTATATCGCATCTACATAACCGATCCGGGTTCTTCTCAGCCGCCCTCCGTAGCATCGGCCAATCGCAGCCCGAGGGGACCGAGGGTCGCGGCGGCCTGGCCAGGACCGCTCCTTTGCGCTCGAGCGACCGCCGAGGTGCTGGACCCACGCAGATTCGGGCTTACCAAGGCGAGCGTTGCTTCGTTGACTGAATTGTGAGTATTCACGCTGGTCAAGACCTCAACAGAGTCAACGAAGCAACGCTCGTCTTAGTAGCGACCGGAACGAAACTGGTCCGGGGCGCCGGCGGGAAGCGGGTCGGCCAGCTCGGGGCCATCGTTGGCCACGTTGTTGACCCTGTCCGACACCGGGTAGACCTCGAAGAGGTCCTCGGGCGCCGGCACGAGCAGGTCGCACACGCCGTCGGCACCTACGTCCGGGTCCAGCCACCGGTCCCACGCCTCAGGGGCCAGGACCACGGGCATGCGGTCGTGGATGGGCGCCACCACGCCGTTGGCCCGGCTGGTCACGATGGTGCAGGTGCGCAGACGGCCGGCGTCGGGCTTGCCCGGGTCCCGCCACGTCTCCCACAGGCCGGCGAGGGCCATGGGCTGGCCGCCCCGCAACCGGACGACCCACGGCTGGCGACCCTCCCGCCGGCCCGACGGCGCCGGAAGGCGCTGCCACTCGTAGAAGGCGTCGGCGGGTATGAGGCAGCGCCTGGCCTCGAGGGCGTGGCGGAACGCCGGCTTGGTGGCCAGGCCCTCGGCCCGGGCGTTGATCATCCGGCTGCCCACCGACGGGTCTTTGGCCCACCACGGGACCAGGCCCCAGCGAAAGGTCCCCAGCTGGCGGACGGGACGGCCGCGTCCTGCGGTGGGGCCGGCGGGGCCTGGGTCGGGGCCGGCGGGGCCGAGGCCGGCGGGGCCTGGGTCGGGGCCGGCG
>JBOGGP010000150.1:0-6347 GCA_050744105.1 Acidimicrobiales bacterium | reverse complement strand
GTGGACCAGCCACCCCCGCCCGGCCTCCCAGAAGCCGACGGCGACACGCTCGTCCTTGGGCACCTTGTAGGTGGTGGAGACGGCCGTCTCGCCCCGGCGCCAGTACTCGAGGGCCCTCAACATGCAGTTCATGCCGATGGCGGCGGTAAAGGCCATGGCGTAGGCCCGGCCCCGGTTGCGCTCCAGGGCGTTGAGGGTGCGGGGCACCTTCCAGAACAGCTCGGCCTCGGGCAGCTCGTGGCGAGGCATGGTCATGCGCAGGCCGTCGCCGGTGGCCTCGAGGAACGGGTTGTCCGGGACCCGCCCGGCCAGCGCCGTGGTCCACATGCGACCGTAGGTACCCGTCTCGACGACCTGGCGGTCCCAGCGGGGGGCGGTGTCCCAGGTGTACTTCTCCTTGAAGTTTTTCCCCTGGGGCCGGGGGATGGTGACCTTGTTCCACGGGTGGTAGGGCGAGATCGGGTTGCCCAGCGGGTCGGTGCCAAAGCGGGGCGTGGACCCGGTGGTCCAGTCGTCGTAGAAGGAGTGGGAGACAAACTCCTCGAAGCCCATGTTGATGTCGGTCAGGTTGGTGGTCTTCAGCTGGCCGTCGATGATCATCCCCGGCAGGGCCCAGCGGGCGTTGCCCCACGTGTTGCAGTTGGCGTAGGTGGCGTCGTAGACGGTGGAGTCGTCCCAGATGCCGGTCTGGGCCAGGTTGGTGGGACGGGCCCCCACCCACTCGTAGTCCGGGTTGGCCTCGTAGAAGAACTCGACCAGGTCGTCCCAGATGGCGGCGATGACCTTGCAAAAGTCGAAGATCTTGCCCAGCTGGGTGTAGTACTCGTTGAACGTCGACGTCGACACCGTCGTGGACAGACCACCGGGGACGATGGTCGAGGGGTGCGGGTACTTGCCGTACATGAGCATGCACATGACCCGCCCGATCCGGGTCCACTCCAGGGCCTCCAGGTAGATCTTCCCGGTCAGGGGGTTGAGGGCGTCCATGATGTCCTTGATGGTGACGTAGCCGTGGACCTCGGCGTGGGGAGCGAAGCTCTTCTCGGCCCGGGGGATCAGCTCCGGGTTGGTGACCGAGACGATGGCCGTCGAGTAGTCCGGGCCGGCCAGCAGTCCCAGGTGCAGGGGGTGGTCGTAGAACATCTCGCCGATCTCGCCCAGGTTGCGGCACTCGACGCCGAGGGGCGGCGGGCAGATGCCGAAGGCCTGCTCGATGCCCAGGGCCGACACGGTGGCGTGCACTCCGCCGCACACGCCGCACGCCCGGGAGCTGATGTCGATGGCGTCGCGGGGGTCCCGGCCCTGGAGGATGATCTCGTACCCCCGGAACAGCATGGCCTGGGCGTGGCAGTCGACCGCCTTGCGGGCGTCGAGGTCGAGCACGGTGTGGATGGCCAGGGCGCCGGCCACCCGGGTGATCGGGTCGATGTTCCAGTCCCGGAGCTTGGGCGGAGCCGCCAGCTGGGCGCCCGGCCCGGCGGCCCGGCGCACGTAGCTCTTGGGCTGGACGTCCGAGACCGAGTAGGGGTTGGCGTAGCCCTCCTTCAGGCTGGCCTTGCCGGCGGCGTCAAACTCGATTGGCAGGTTCTTGAAACACATGGTGTGGGTTGTCCTTGCGTTGAGTGGTAGCCGGGTTTGCCTGCGGCCTAGGAGTTGTATGACTCGTGGGAGTGCTGGACCTTGGCGTAGAACTTCTCGATCGTCTTCTCGGTCATGCCGGGGCCGCTGCGGTAGCGGGCCCATCCGCTCGGGCTCGAGTTGTCCCAGCGGGTCGACATGTTTTTGTCGTTGCGGGTCATCTTCCGCATCCGGCGGATCATCCCGCCGGCCACCCGGCTGGTGTTGCTGGAGATCAGCGAGCCGGGCGACACCTCGTAGATCGGCGAGAACTTGTCGGGGAACCCGGGCATCGTGCATCCGATGCAGATGCCCCCGATGTTCATGCAGCCCCCGTGACCGTCGACGATCCCCCGCTCGGCGATGTTGCACTGGACCACAGGGCCCCAGCAGCCCAGCTCGACGAGGCACTCCTTGTCCCCGTACTGCCGGGCGAAGACCCCCTCCTCGTAGTAGCCGGCCCTCGGGCAGTGCCGGTGGACGGTCTCGCCGAACAGCCACGCCGGCCGGCCCAGGCTGTCAAACTCGGGCAGCGGTGCCAGCCCGTTGAGGAACAGCAGCACGGCCGACGCCGTCTCCAGGTAGTTGTCGCCGATGGGCGAGCAACCGGGGATGTTGACCACCGGGACGCCGAAGGCCGACCGGTAGTCACGCCCCAGGTAGTCCATGACCCCCATGGCGTTGGTGACGTTGCCCTTGGCGGCGGGGATGCCGCCCCAGGTGGCGCAGGTGCCGATGGCCACCACGGCGGCGGCCCCGGGAGCCAGGCGGTCCAGCCACTCCAGGCTGGTGATCTGGCGGCCCGTCTCGGGATCCTCGCCCAGGCCCATCCAGTGGCCGGTGCCCGAGATGGACTCGTCCATGATGGAGCCCTCCCAGGTGATGACGTAGGGGGCGTCGAGCTCGCCGCGCTCGGCCATGAACAGGTTGTGCACCCACTCCGGCCCGGACTCCACCGAGATGACGGTGTGGATCAGCTCGACCCGGGGCAGGCCGGGGATGATGCCCTGGAGCAGGTGCTCCACCCGGGGGTGGGTACCGCCGGACACGGCCACGGTGCAGCCGTCGCAGGACGCACCGACCATCCAGATCAGGTAGATCTTCTTGAGCGGCCCGATGTTGATGGACTCGTCGATCTCCTCCAGGGCCTGGCTGCGCACCCCGATGGGCGCCATGGGCTGGTAGGGATCCTTGGTCCACTCCGGAGGATTGGCGGTCCAGTCCTCCATCTCGTGGCTGGTGCGCGGCGCGACGCTGCGGCTGCCCTGGGACGAGGTGATCCTCGCCGCGGTAGCCGTCTCGCGACGACGGGCTCGGATCGGGCGCTCCGGTGCGGCACGACCGGCTCTCTCGTCATCACGCTCGACGGGCATGTAATCCCCCTTTGACTGGCTGACGGTCCCTGTTGCGGGTCTGGAGTCCTGTGTTCGGTAGGTGCAGGTTACACTAACTTCGGCGCTGCGGAGATATCGGATGGGGAAAGTTTTCCTCCCCGGCCAGCTAGACCCGGTCACGGGCGCCGGCGACCCTTGCCGAGCCCTGTGAGTGTTCAGTCGAACGCGCTCAGCGCCGTCTCGGCGCTCGGCCGCTCGGCGGCTCGGCGCCCGGACGGCTCAGCGCCCGGAGGGACTGCCTCCGCCGGCCACCACCCCGAGCAGTGGAGGATGGGCGGCGCCGGCCCGGGGGGTGGCCGCCTGGCGCTGGTTGACCGCGGCCACGAACGGGGCCAGCTCGTCGGCCCTGAGGGTCTCGCGGGCCAGCACCAGGTTGACCAGTCCCTCCACCACCGGGGCGCAGCCCTCCAGCACGACCGTGGCCCCGCTGAACGCCTCGTCCACCAGCCGGCGCACCTCGGTGTCGACCAGGGCGGCCATGTTGCCGGAGGCAGGGGGCGCGACGGTGAGGCCGTCGGGCAGGGTCATCCGCCCCACCGCCCGGCTCATGCCCAGCTCCCGGACCATCCGGGTGGCGATCCGGGTGGCGCGCTTGAGGTCGTCACGGGCGCCCGTGCTGGGCTCGCCGTACCACAGCTCCTCGGCGGCCACGCCTCCGAGCAGCACCGCCATGCGGGCCTCGAGGTCCCCCCGGGTGGCGATCGACCTGTCCTCCTCGACGGTCATGGTGGTGATGCCGAGGGCGTGGCCACGCCCGACCAGCGAGATGCGGGTGGCCGGCGCCGTCGGGCAGAGGGCCCAGGAGACCGCGGCGTGGCCGGCCTCGTGGTAGGCCACCAGCCTCCGCTCGGCCTCGGTCAGCCGCTCCCCGCCCCGGGCCGTGCCCGAGACCACCCGGTGGAGGGCTTCGTCCACGTCGACCTCCTGGATCGACTCGCGGTTGCCCCGGCCGGCCAGCAGGGCGGCCTCGTTGAGCACCCCGGCCAGGTCCGCCCCGGTTAGCCCGGCCGTCTGGGCGGCCAGCGCCTCCAGGGAGACCGAGGGGCCGAGCGGCTTGCCCCGGGCGTGGACAGCCAGGATGGCCACCCGACCGGCGCGGTCGGGAGCTTCCACCACGATCTGGCGGTCGAAGCGCCCCTTGCGCAAGATGGCCGGGTCCAGCACGTCCGGTCGGTTGGTGGCCCCGATGAGCACCAGCCCCGATCCCCGGTCGAATCCGTCCATCTCCACCAGCAGCTGGTTGAGGGTCTGGTCCCTCTCCTCCTGGCCGCCGGTGGTCATGGCCGAGCGGGCCCGGCCCACGGCGTCGATCTCGTCGATGAACACGATGGCCGGGGCCGCCTCCCGGGCCTGGCGGAACAGATCCCGGACCCGCGACGCCCCCACCCCCACGTACAGCTCGACGAAGTCGGCCCCCGAGATCGAGAAGAAGCCGGCGCCGGCCTCTCCCGCCACCGCCCGGGCCAGCAGGGTCTTGCCCGTGCCTGGTGGCCCCACCAGCAGGATGCCCCTCGGCGCCTTGGCCCCCAGGTTGGCAAATCGCCCGGGGTCGGCCAGGTAGGCCCGGACCTCCTGCAGCTCGACGACGGCGTCGTCGACGCCGGCCACGTCGGCGAAGGTGATCCCCTCGCTGGCCGTTCCCCGCCGCGGCCGAGCCCGGAGAAAGCCGCCCTGGCCGGGCCGCATGAGCAGGAACATCAGCACGATCACCGCCCCCAGCAGCAGCGCCGGCACCAGGTAGGTGGCGGGCAGGACGATCGACTTGAGGCTCTGCTGGTCCACGTCGAGGGGGACGTGGCGGGCCAGGGCGGTCTGGAGGAGGCGGTCCTCGGTGGCCTGGTTGGCCGGCAGGGACGCCCAGTCGTGCCGACTGCCCGACACGAACAGGACCCGGTTGTCGACGCTCAGCAACGTCACCGACCTGACGTGGCCGGCGTCGAGCTGCTGGGCGAACTGGGTGAAGCTGACCTGGCGCCCCGCCGAGCCCGGCGCCGTGGCGATCAGGAGGCCGGCGTACAGCCCAATGAGGGCAGGGATGGCCAGCGCCACCCACAGCACCGGCTGGCGCCACCATCGTGACCGGGCCGCCTGTGACCGGGGCGGCCTGGAGGACCTGGGCGGCTTGGACCCGGGCGCTCGGGGCTCAGGCGCTCGGGCCTCGGGCGCTCGGGCCTCGGGCGCTCGGGGCTCGGGCGGCCTGTACTCGGGCGCTTGGGGCTCGGACGCCTTGGTGTCGGGTGCGCTGGCCATGCCCTACGAGCGCCGCCGCACGTACCAGCCCACCGAGACGACGAGCCCGGCACCCAGCAACGCTCCGGCCACGACCAGCCACGGTACCCCTCCCCCGGCCCCCGGGCCGGCCGCCGCCGCCGCCAGGTGCGACGCGCTGGTCGGCCGGACGGCTCCCGCGCTCCTGACCGGGACCACGGCGGCGGCCGGCGCCCCGGTGGGGGCGGGCGACACCGAGGGGGCGGGCGAGACCGTGGTCCCGACGGTTGTGGCCGGGCTCGATGTCGCCGGCGCCGGCGGGGTGGTCGCGACCGGCGGGGTGGTCGCGACCGGCGGGGTGGCCGCGACCGGCGGGGTGGTCGCGATCGCCGGGGAGGCGGGTGTCCGGGCCGGGTTGGTGGCCACCGGCTGGGCCGGCAGCGCGTAGGTTGCCGAGGCCAGGGCCGCGCAGGCAAACGCTGGTGCGCCCACCAGGGTCAGGCCGGCGGCGAGGGCCAAGCCGGCCAGTGCCGCCGGCCGCGACCCCCTCGTCGCCGCTCTGGCCCTCCTGCCCCTCACCTTCACATGGTCCCACGCAAGGGGTAGCCGGTCAACACACGCCAGGTCAACTCACGAGGGCGGCGAAGGTTGCGGACAGGGGGCAACCCATATGCCCGGTGAGAGCGACCAGGGCGACCGCTGGCGGGGAGGCCGGCATCGTCTGGCACCGGGGTGACTCGTCACCGGGCGCCGGCGTCACGGGGCGCAGCCGTCCCGGCCTGCAGGCGTCACGGGGTGCCGGCCACCCCCACCACCGGCTGGTTGAGGTGGGTGGCGCCGGCCGAGCCGAACGAGGTGGCGTCGCCGTAGCCGAAGACCCCGCCGTCGGAGGCCACCAGCCAGTAGCCGCCGCCGTCGGGGGTGGCGGCCATGCCCACGATGGGCGCGTTGAGGGCCATGGCTCCGGTCGAGCCGTAGAAGCCGGCGTCACCGAACGAGAAGATGCCGCCGTCCTTGGCCACCAGCCAGTAGCCGCCGCCGTCGGGGGTGGCGGCCATGCCCACGATGGGCGCGTTGAGGGCCATGGCTCCGGTCGATCCGTAGAACTCGGCGTCACCGAACGAGAAG
>JBOGGP010000149.1:0-6362 GCA_050744105.1 Acidimicrobiales bacterium | reverse complement strand
ACAGGGTCAATGCCGACGAGTTCCCCATGACCCATGACTTCCTGTCGCAGATGCTGGGGGTGCGCCGGGCGTCGGTCACCCTGGCCGCCGGCGCCCTGCAGAGTGCCGGGATCATCCGGTACCGCCTAGGCCGGATCGAGGTGCTCGACCGGGAGGCCCTGGAGACGACGGCGTGCGAGTGCTACCGGGTGGTTCGCGACGAGTTCGACCGCCTCATCGGCCCGCCGCCCCCCCGACCCTGAGCCGGCCGCCGGCGACCGACGGCAAGTCCACCCGAGCCAAGGGGCGCCCACGGGGTCCTCGGATCGCACCTCGGGGATCAGGAGCGAGGCGGAGGCTGGCCCAGCAGCCGGTCGAACTCGTCTCGTATCACCCGGTAGCACTCGCACGCCGTCGCCTCCAGCCCCGCTCGGTCCAGGACGGTCATGCGGCCCATCCGGTAGCGGATCAACCCGGCGTGCTGCAGGGCGCCGGCGGCCAGGGTGACCGACGCCCGGCGCACCCCCAGCATCTGGGCCAGGAACTCATGGGTCAGCGGAAATTCGTCGCTGCCCACCCGGTCGAGGGTCAGCAGCAGCCACCGGCTGCAGCGCTCGTTGACCGAGTGAAGGCCGTTGCACGCCACCTGCTGGGTGATCTGGGAGAACAGCGCCTGGACGTAGAGCTGGACCACCTCCTGGAAAGCGCCACCGCTGGCCATCTCCTTGGCGAAGATGGACGCGTCCATCCGCCACAGCTTCCCCGGCACCTGCACCTGGGCGAACTCCCGGGCCGGCATCGTCGCCGACCCGAGGAACAGGGGGGAGCCCACCATGCCCTCGCTGCCGATGGTGGCGATCTCGACGCTAACCCCGTCGGCCATGGTTGTCAGAGACGACACCACGGCGTCGACGGGGAACCAGACGTTCTGGATAGCCTCCCCCGCCCCGAGCAGGACGTCCTTCATCCCGCCGCGCTCAAGGCTCAGCCGAGCCCGAAGGCGCTCGATCTCAGCGGGGGGAAGCCGGTCCAGGAGGTGGTTCCCCTGGCCCGCATCGGGTCCCGGGGCCATTGCTCACTGCTCCCCCGTGGACGCCCGGCGCTGGCGCGCTCCCGCGGTGGCCATGCGCCTCCTCTTGGTCTGGGGCGGCGCAGGGTCGGCGGCGCCGCCCCCCGTCAGGTCGATGACGCCGTTGTCCCCGCCGAACCCGTTTGCCTCGTAGGCGTCGGCCGCCTCGTCGTTGAACCACCCGGCGACCTCGTCGAGGTAGCGAAAGGCGTAACGGTAGCCCGCCCTCACCACGACCGAGGCAGAGCGGACGCCGCCGGAGCTGTGCATGACGGTGATGCCCCCATGCCAGCCGTTGAAGTCGCCCAGGACCGAGGTCGAGCCGTCGGGTCCGACGTCGGGCTGGACGAAGGTCACGGTCACCATGCCGTCCTGGCCGCCTTCACGGTCGATTCGCATCATCGGACTCTCCCTTCTGCCGCCGTGGGCCGGGGGACCGGCACGGAACCTCTATATGGCCGGAACCTCTGTATGGCGTGGTCGCGAGATCGATCCTCCTAGTACGCTAGCGTACTCCCGAGCACGCTCCCGTACAAGGCAATGTGGCGAAAAGAGCCCCCTACTAAGACGAGCGTTGCTTCGTTGACTCTGTTGAGGTCTTGACCAGCGTGAATACTCAAAATTCAGTCAACGAAGCAACGCTCGCCTTGGTATGCCGGGGCGGGGTACGATCCCCTCAGCGTCGGAGGCGCAGACCCTGGCGGTCGAATTCGACCACCAGGACCCGCCCGGGCACGCCGTGGCGGCGGAGCGCCTCACTACCCGAGTCAGCCACATGGGCCGCCCCGGTGCCGGTGGTCAGGGCGAGCAGGCTGGGCCCGGCCCCCGACCAGCACGCCCCCAGGGCGCCGGCGCCGAGGAGGTCCCCGAGGATGGCGGGCGCCTCGGGGAAGAGGGCCGCCCTGGCGTCCTGGTGCAGGCGGTCCTCCAAGGCCTCGGCGACCAGCTGGGCCCGATCGGCCAACCCGGCCACCAGGACGGCCAGCCGCCCCAGGTTGAAGGCGGCGTCGCCGTGGGCGACCAGCGCCGGCAGTACGGCCCGGGCCTCGGCGGTCGGGAGGGGGCATTCGGGGACCACCAGCACGCCGAGCAGCTCGGGGTCGAGGGGCAGGGGCCGCACCACGGGCCGGCCGGCCACCAGGGTGGCGGCGACCAGGCCGCCGCGGACCGAGGCGGCGGCGTTCTCGGGGTGGCCGTCGACCTCGGCTCCATCCCCGATCGGGTCGGCCGAGCCGGCGGCGGCGGCGGCGGCCACGGCGAGGGCGGCGGACGAGCCCAGCCCCCGGCCCACCGGGATCTGCGAGCGCACGGCGATGGACAGGCGGTCGTGGCCGGCCACCCGCGTCGCCACCCGGGCAGCCATGTGGGTGGCGTCGGCGGGCAGATCCGATCCCTCCCCCTCGCTGACCACGCTGAGGTGGTCGGCCGGCTCCACCGACACCTCGACGTAGACGGCCAGCGCCACGGCGAGAGCGTCGAAGCCGGGCCCGAGGTTGGCCGACGACGCCGGCACCCGCGCCTTCACGGGCGCCGCCGGGAGCCCGGGGGGCTCAGTCGGTGCGGCGTTGGTCCAGCTCCTCGGGCGTCATCAGCACGGCCCGGGACTTGGACCCCTCCGAAGGACCGACGATGCCCCGCTGCTCCAGGAGATCCATGAGCCGACCGGCCCGGGAGAAGCCGACCCGCAGCTTGCGCTGCAGCATCGAGGTGGAGCCCAGCTGGGAGCGCACGACCAGCTCGAGAGCCTCGTGGAGGAGGTCGTCGCCCTCCGAGCCGTCGAGGGAGCCGCCAGCGGCGCCGGGGTCGTCCCCCTCCACGCCCGGGAGGTAGGCGGGCTCGGACTGGCGGCGCCAGTGGGCCACCACCTTGCGGACCTCGTCCTCGCCCACCCACGCCCCCTGGATGCGCCGGGCCACGCTCGACGAGGCGGTGAGCAGGAGCATGTCCCCCTTGCCGATCAGCCTCTCGGCCCCGGGCTGGTCGAGGATCACCCGGCTGTCGGCCAGCGAGGACACGGCGAAGGCCAGGCGGGACGGCACGTTGGCCTTGATGACCCCGGTGATGACGTCCACCGACGGCCTCTGGGTGGCGATGACCAGGTGGATCCCGACGGCGCGGGCCATCTGGGCGATCCGGCAGATCGACTCCTCGACGTCCCGGGCCGCCACCATCATCAAGTCGTTGAGCTCGTCGACGACGACCAGGATGTAGGGAAGCCGGTGGGGTGCCTCGTCGCCGGCGGGCCCGTCGGGGCCGGCGCTAGCCAGGTCTCCCCTGTCGAAGGCGGCGTTGTACCCCGAGACGTCGCGCACCCCGACCTCGGCCAGCAGGTCGTAGCGCCGCTCCATCTCGTGGACGGCCCAGCCCAGCGCGTTGGCCGCCTTCTTCGGGCTGACCACCACCTGGGTGAGCAGGTGGGGCAGCCCGTTGTACTGACCCAGCTCCACCCGCTTGGGGTCCACCAGGATGAGGCGGACCTGGTCGGGGGTGGCCCGCACCAGGATCGAGGTGATGATCGAGTTGATGCAGCTCGACTTGCCGGCGCCGGTGGCCCCGGCGATGAGGATGTGGGGCATGGTGGCCAGGTCCTCGAGGACCGGGCGCCCGGCGATGTCCCGGCCCACCGCCACCTCGAGAGGCTGGTTGGCGGCGGCCGCCTCGCCCGACGCCAGGATGTCGCCCAGGGTGACCACCTCGCGGTGGCGGTTGGGCACCTCGACCCCGATGGCCGACCGGCCGGGGATGGGGGCCAGGATGCGCACGTCGGCTGCGGCCATGGCGTAGGCGATGTCCCTCTGCAGGCTGGTGACCCTGGCCACCTTTACCCCGGGCCCGAGCTCCAGCTCGTAGCGGGTCACCGTCGGGCCCACGGTCATGCCCACCAGGTGGGTCTCGACCCCGTGGGCGCCCAGGGCGTCTTCGAGTGTCCGGCCCATGACCTCGACCAGGCGCTGGTCCACCTCGGCCGCCTTGCCCCTGGTGAGCAGGGCTACGGGTGGCAGGCGCCAGGTCCCGGCACCGGCCACCCGGCCGACCTCGGCGGGGACCATGGAGACCGCGGCCGGAGCGTCGGGCACGGGCAGGCTCACGGCCGGCACGACGCCGGCGGCTGCGGCAGGCCCTCGACCGGGCGGGCCCCGCTCGGGACCCGCTGCGCCCCCGGCGGCAAGCTCGCTGGCCCCCTCGGCTGGGCCCGGGGCTGGCACGGCGGCTGGCACGGCGGCGGAGGCGGGGTGGCGACGGGCCGCCGCCCGGCGATGGTGGCGCCGGCCAAGGTCCGCCAGCCAGCGGCCGGCAGCCACCGCTCGAGCGCCGCCGGCACTCATGGACGTCGCCAGGCCCCGGGCCGCCGAGCGCACCGGGGTGGCCGTCACGACCAGCGCCGACAGCCCGAGCAGGGTGACCAGGACCAGCCCGGCCCCCCATGCGGCCAGGCCGTCGCGCAGCGGCATTCCCACGGCGGCGCCCATTAGGCCCCCCGCCCCCCGCAGCACCCCGAGCGACGGTGGCCACCGGCGCGGTCCGGCAAGCATCTGCAGCAAGCCGGTAGCGGCCACCAGGGCCAGGAGGCAGCCGAGCGCCATGCGCGCCGCCCCGGTGGCGCCGGCGCCGGGCGACCTGGCGTCAGGGCCCCCGCCCTTGACCGGCGAGCGCCCGGACGCGGCCCGTGCGAGGTGCCGGCGCGGGCGGCCCCGGACCAGCGCCCAGCCGAGCAGGCCGAGGGCGGGCGGCACCAGGGCCCTCCCCCAGCCGACGAGATCGGCGGCGCCAGCGTCGAAGGCCCGGCCCGCGGGACCGGTCAGGTCCCCGTATGTCCCGAGGGCCGCCAGACCGGCCAGGACAAGGAGGCCGACCCCGCAGACGTCGTCGGCCTGCCGTCCGAGGACCGCCACCAGCCCGGACCGCAGTCGCCCCCCCTCGGGCCGGGCGCGGCGTCCACGAGAGGCCGGCCGGCGGGGTGCGGGCTTGCGGGGTACGGGCTTGCGGGGTACGGGAGAACGGCGTCTGGTCGCGGTCGTCACAGCAACCACAAGGCTAACACCAGCCACTGTGGCCACTGGGCTTTCGCCGCCAGGGGACCGGTGCGGCACGGCGAGGCTCAGACCTCCATCACCAGGGGCACGATCATGGGCTTGCGCCTGGTCCGCTCGTTGACAAAGCGACCGAGAGCGGAGCGGGCCCGGCGCCGCAGGGCCTCCACGTCGTAGGCCCCCGAGTCCCGGTGCTCCTCGATGGCCGCCCTCACCGCGTCGCGGGCCTCGTCGAGGACCTGGTCGGCCTCGGGGGCGTAGAGCCATCCCCGGGTGATGATCTCGGGCCCGGTGAGCACCTCGCCGGTCTTGGCATCGACGGTGACCACCACGACGATCACCCCCTCCTCGCCGAGCACCTTGCGGTCGCGCAGGACGCCTCGGCCCACGTCCCCCACGATCCCGTCCACGTACAGGTAGCCGGCAGGCACCTGGTCGACGAAGTCGATCCCGCCGGTGCTGAGGGCCACCACGTCGCCGTCCTCGGCCAGCAGCACCCGCCCCTCGGCCACCCCCATCTGGGTGGCCAGCCGGGCGTGGTGGGTCAGGTGCCGGAACTCCCCGTGCACGGGGATGAACGACCACGGCCGGGCTATCGACAGCAGCGTCTTGAGCTCCTCGCGGCGGGCGTGGCCGCTCACGTGGACCCGGGCCAGGCCGGAGTGGACCACCTCGGCGCCGGCGCGGGTCAGGCCGTCGATCACCTTGCCGACGCTGGTCTCGTTGCCCGGTATGGCGTGGGAGGACAGCACGACCAGGTCGCCGGGACCTACGCTCACCCAGCGGTTGTCGCCGGCGGCCATGAGCGACAGGGCCGACATGGGCTCCCCCTGGGACCCGGTGGAGACTATGCACACCCGGGTGGGGTCGAGCGAGGCCACCTGCTCGATGTCGACCAGGTGGCGGTCGGAGATGGAGAGGAGGCCCATGGAGCGGGCCAGGGTGACATTCTTGCCCATGGAGCGGCCGAGCGTGGCGATCGTGCGCCCCGATGCGACTGCGGCGTCGGCGATCTGCTGGATGCGGTGGATGTGGCTGGCGAAGCAGGCGACGATCACCCGCTTGTCGGGATGGGCCCGGAGCAGGTCGGCCAGGACCGGTCCCACGCTGCTCTCGCTGTCGGTGTGGCCGTCCTCCTCGGCGTTGGTGGAGTCCGACAGCAGCAGGCGGATGCCGGCGCCCGACGCCAGGGCGCCGATGCGGGCCAGGTCGGTGGCCCGGCCGTCGACCGGGGTCAGGTCGATCTTGAAGTCCCCGGAGTGGAGGACGACGCCCTGGGGGGT
>JBOGGP010000148.1:0-6370 GCA_050744105.1 Acidimicrobiales bacterium | reverse complement strand
GTCAAGAAGCGCCCGCCATGAGAGGCGATGTGGTCCATGTTGTCGCGTGTCGCCAGCTTGCAGTCGGCGACGTATTCACTGAACCACTGAACTGGGCGCTACGTCACCCTCCTGGGTGGCGCATGTCGCTGTCAGGCCAGGGCGTCGCCCCGCTCATTCCGGCCGGGTTCGACGGTCCGGTTGGGGGGCCGGCCGAGATCGTGGAGGCGCTCGACGACGCGACCGGCGTCGGCGACGACCTCGTCGTCGATTGTCCATTGGTGCCCGACGGTTGTGACCTGGCTGATGTGTTGCGGGCTCGAGAGCGGTGGCGGTGAACACGAACAGACGGACGGGGTCGCCGTCGCCCCTGGCGTGGTCGTCATCGCCCGAGGTAGCCGGTCACGTGGTCGACCTCCAGCCAAGTCGTGGTGGCGACGACCCGGTGGACGGCGTCAAGGAGGGTCTCGCCGGGCAGCACGACGCCGGTCGGCAGGTCGCAGGCGGTGTCGGTGAAGTGGGCGTCGTCGGGGCACTCGACGAGCAGGACTCGCTCGTCGACCTCGATGACCGCGGCAACGGCCAGGCGGGTGACTCCCTCGGCATGGGAGCCGGCGACCAGCTGGCGAGTGAAGGCGTCGTCGAGCACGGGCGGGCTCACCGCGCCTGCTCCCCGGTCCGGCGGCCCGCGACCCGAGGCATGCCGAGGGCGACGGTGTGGTCAGCCCCTTGCCTCTCGATCTGGGCGAGCTTTCCCTCGGCGCCAGCCAGGCTCGCCTCGAGGCCTTCCACCTCGCCCAGCCAGGCCTCCCGGTGGGCCTCGGCGATGCGGGCGCGCAGGTTCTCGATGGTCTCCGCCAGGCGTGCTCGCTGGGTGGGGTCCGGCCACAGCATCGGACAGCGGAGACAGGCATGCTCGTGGATACAGGGGGTCGCGAAGGCCCGGGCACAGGTTCCGTAGGCGACCCGGCGTCGTTCGAAGTGGCCGAGGAACTCCTCCCACTCGGCGTCGGTGGGCACCCGGTACTCCTCGCTGGGACGAGTGGCCCGGCGCCGGGCGATGAACGCCCGATGGGCGCCGATGACCTCCTCTGGGTAGACGGTGTTGTAGGAGATGGTGGTGTTGATGTCCTGGTGGCCGCAGATGACCTGGGCGATGTGGGGAGGCAGCCCGCTGGTCAGGGCGTCGGTGACGAAGATCCTTCGGAAATCGTGTGGGATGAACCGAAGTGGCCGGCCAGACGCGTCGGTGATCCCGGTGCCGGCCAGGGCGTTGGCCACCAGCGCCCGGATGGTGCTCGACGTGATCGGCCGTTGCTCCATGCCGGAGCGCCACTGGAACAGCAACGGCATGGGCGAGTTCCACACCCGTTCGTGGATGTCGTAGGAGATGACGAGGGGCACCGCCCCCGACGCGTCGCGGACTCGGGTGACGATGACGGCGAGCACGTCGGCGAGCTCGGGGCCGATGACCAGCAACCGCTCAGCGTCGGACTTGGAGGGCGCGATCTGCAGCAGAGCGACGAGCTCTTCGGTCGTGGGCAGGCGGTAGGAGACGAGGCTGTGGAAGCTGAGCTCGGTCAGCTCCTCGACCCGTATGCCTGTGTGGCGAAGCACCTCGACGACGGCCCAGGTCCAAAACGCCCGGTGCTCTTCCAATGTGAGGTCACGGCGCACTCCGCCATCGGGGTCCTCGCCCCAGATCCTGGCAGTGGAGGCGGTCCAGCGGCTGAGCACGCTGCGGCGCAGGGTCTGGTCGGCGACGGTGAAGCACTCGCCGGGCCGTGTCTGGGCACAAGCGGCCAGCCGCTCGGCCGCCTCCCGTCGCTGGCGGTCGACCGTGGCGGAAAGCACACCCAGGATCGGGAGGCGTTCCCGGGTGCGCTGGTCCATGCGGGACTTGCGTCGCCGCCGGTCCTTCTTGTGGAACATCTCCTCAGAGCGGACCGGACAGGGTGCCGCAAAGCGTCCCCACCTCGCTGGGTCGTCTGCGGCCCATTGGGCGACGTCGAGGTAAAAGGCCCGCACCATGGCCAGGTAGCTGAGGCCGCCATCGGCTCTTGGCACCCGGCCGCTGGCAGTGGTGGGTCGCCGGGTCGTGGTCGCGATCCGCCGCTTCCAGGCCGTGGCCACCTCGGGGGCCAAGCGCAGTGAGTCGATGCCCGGGTGGTGGGCTTCCAGGTCGGCCCAGAAGACCTTGCCCAGCCCGAAGGCCAACATGTTTAGGGTCTTGTAGTCCAGGCTCGGTCGCCGTTCTGCCAGATAGTCGACCAGCAGGTCGCGGACCTCCCGACAGGCGAGCCGGTAGCGGTCCACCAGCTGGCAGACGTCTTGCTGGCCAATGGTGTTCCATACCCGTGCCGTCGCTGGGGCGGTGTCGGGGAACACGCCGAGGGCGTGCAGCAACTGGTAGAAGTACGAGTTGGTGTCCGGCCGAGCCCAGGCGTGTAGATGCCCGAGCAGCTCGAGGCAGTCACCGACGGTGATGTCGGTGACTGTCCCGCCCTTGGCGGCCACGATGACCGCGACCCGCCGCAGGGCGATCTGCTTGGTGGAGGTATTGGTCGCCTCGGAGGCGGCGGCAGCCCTGAGTGCCTCGAAGGCGTCGGGATCGCGAGTGCGGGCCATCACGGCGACCAGGTTCGCCGTCGTCCGTTTGGCGAGAAGCCAGGGCAGACCGGGACGGATCACGTCCGCGCCGATCAGCCCCAGCAGGCCGGCACCGAGGCCGGCGAAGTCAGCGCTTCGACCATTGGAAGACCTGCCGGTGTCGTCCAGCCACCGGACCACCAAGACCCGCCAGCCGGTAGCTGGCTCGGCTTCAGCGCAACTGACGGTCCAGCGATCCTGCCAGGTGTCGCCGGGGAAAGCGGACAGCCAGTCCACCACGGTGTCGAGGCCCCGGCGGTGGCGTTCTTGGGTGCGGGGGTTGCTCACCACGAACGGCGAGGCGAGCAGCGCTTCCATGAGGTGTTGGCGCGACCAGGTGGTCGCCGGCCAGGTGGTGGGGACCGGGCGGGGTGGGAAGTCCTGCCAGGCCGGCGAGCCCTGCAGGTCACACGCCGGCCACGGGCGCTTCGACACCGCCCGCGCACTGCCATCGAGGTGGCGCCCAGGCTCGACGGCGGTCACCGTCGCCGCCCGCCAAACAACACGTCCAGGGTCTCGGGCCGGTATCGTTGCGTCGCCGCCGGAGGGACGGGGGGCACCCCCCGACCCGGCTTTCGGGCGTGGTGGGCGAGCACCGCGGCGATCACGTCCTCGGGCAGGGGGGCCAGGTAGATCTGGGTGGTGGTGAGGTAGGCGTGGCCGAGCACCCACTGCACGTCGGTGAGCGGCAGCGTGGGGTCAGCGGCCATTCTGTGGGCCGCGGTGTGACGTAGGTCGTGCAGGGCCCAGTTGGCGCCGAGGGAGCCGGCCACCCGGGTGAACATCCGGTAGGCGCCGTGGTAGGAGAGCGGCCGAAAGGCCGGCCGCAGGGTCCACCACAGCGCCTGGTCGGGCCCGGCGGGGACGAGGCCTCCCATCTGCGCCTGGTAGAGCCGCAACCACACGAACGCGTCCGGGGAGGCGGGCAGTGCCTGGAGCGCCCGGGAGCCCTTGCGGACCACGGTGATGAGCTGGGAACCGACGTCGACGTCGCTCTGGTGGGCGCCGAGCAGCTCCGTGGCCCGTGCCCCGGTGGACACGTAGAAGGCCACCAGGGCGCGGTCGCGGTGGCTCCTCAGCCCGGCGAAGATCTCATTGAACTGCTCATCGGGGATGGCCCGTGGGACGCGGGGTGAGCCCTTTGGCCGGTAGAGCCCAGCGGGCTCGTTGGGATACGACTCGGCCGGGTTGTGGTGAGCATGGGCCCGACCTCCGCGCCGAGCCCGAGCCAAGGGGAACGGGTTGAGCAGCGGCCCGCTGCCCGCCTCCCGGTGGAACTCGTAGAAGTGGCGGCACACCGTCTCGGCATGGGCCCCGGTAGCTGGGGCGTAGCGGCGGCCCGGCGTCGGCTTGCCGGTGACTGGGTTGCGCGCCCCGAGCGCAGGCCGCCTCGCCGCCACCCGGTTCGTCGTGCTGGTCCCCATCGCCGACCGCCGCGCCGGCTTGGTAGCAAGGGTGATCCACCGGCAGAAGTCCCGGGCCTCGGGCCGTCCCACCCGGTCCCAGTCCGCCCCGATGGCCCAGCAGAACCGGAACCAGCGCAACAGCGCCATCGCATAGGAGCGCTGGGTGGTCGTTGACCGTCCAGCTGCCTGCAGGTCCGCCAGGTAGGCGGCAACCGCCTCGACAGGCGCGCCGCAGGGGTCGAGGAGCACGAAGGGGGTGAACGGGTCTCCGCTCTCGGCCACGCAACCCACCCGGGCCACGACCAATCGGCCGAGATCCCGTGGCGCTCCCTGCCCCTCGGGTGGTCCGACGGCGCTCGTCACCTGGCCATCCCCTGCCGGCCGATCCACACGGTGCTCACTGAAGTCCTTGACACAGGACCAGGTCCACACCCGGTCGTTGACGACACCGCTACCTGGACGGCGAGGGGCCAGGATTGGAGGTTAGGCCGGGTAGGCATTGGCTGTCTCGATCGGCTCACCCACACCTGGCAAGCGACGGCTGGCATCGACCACGGCGACGGACTTGGGCAGTGCTCGCACCCGAGTCCTCCTCAGCTCCTGGTCGTCGTTGGGTCGACCAACTCGACGCGTACGCCACGCACTACTACTCCGTCAGAGCGAAGCTCGTCCATCATCACGAGCAGGAGGCGGGCGGCAGTGAGCTCGAGGATGGGATCGGGCTCCAAGTCGAAAACGAAGTTGAGATGGGCACACCCCCGGCCGAGCTCCTCGAGGAGCTCGGGACCGCCGGCTCGGACCCCCACCTGAGCCTGGCAGCGTCTCATCGGACCAGGGCCGCGGTCACCGGGGTGCCACCCCCGGAGCAGTGATCAGCGAGGATGGCGTCCAGGTGGGCCTTGGCCTGCCCCGGGGAGAGCCGAGTGGCGAGGAAGGCCCGGGTGGCCGGGCTGGCGCCGCCCCAGGTACCGAAGCGCTCATCTCCACTCCCGTCCTCGATGCCCATGGCCCACCACAGGCAGGCGCTCTCCACCGGACAGACGCAGCAGCACGCGCGGCCCCTGGTGAGCTCGGCCTTGTTGGCTCCGAAGAACCATGAGGACGGCCTTCCCCGACAGGCGGCCTCATCCCGCCAGTTCCAGCTCCCCCTCGCCTCGGTCGTGGTGCTGGTCGTGGTCCTCATGGCGGTCCCTTCGGCTCTCCTGGCTTCCTTTCGACCATGCAAGGCCCCGATCGGGGCCACGGCGAGGGTCGGGACGTGGTGATGAGCCAGGATCCGCCGGTGGACAGCGACAGTGACGGGCCCCAAGCCAGACCCTGGTGCCCCGAGGCGACGGCGGACAGGGCGAAGAGGGCGACGGCTTCGGGTGGGGCGTCGGGGATGACCATGACAGCACCGAAACCGGTGGCCAGGATGACCACGAGACCCAAGGCGGCCCTGGCCCGCTCCCGGTGGCGCTGCCACCAGCCCCGAGCGGTGGAACGGGCCACACCGGCCCGGGCGGCAACGGGACGCATACCCGCACCGCCGGCTACGGCCACGACAGCCTCTGCGATCACCTCGGCCGTGTCCCGACGCCGCACGAGACAGAAGGAGGGCAGGAGTGCGTCGCTCACCCGGCATCCAGGACAACGGGCGCGACGCACCCAGATCTGCCAGGTCTCCACCACTCGGACCTGGCGCCAGTAGCCGGACCAGAACACCATCCAGGCACAGCAGGTCGGGCAGAGCGGCCGGGGGACCTCGACGTCTTTGCCTGCGGCTGCGTAGGACTCCACCGACGTCTCGCAGCGCCATACGATGGTCATGGGCGAAGCCCGCCTTGGGACCCCTCCCTGCGAGCGCCAACTCAACGAGGGAGGGGCCCCCTCGCGATCAGGGGCCTCCATCCTCTCGCCCCTGCCCTCGGCTGTCCTGCCTACCGGCGGACTGGTGGGACCGCACTCAGCAGCCTTCGCAGCCGAGGCTCCCTCGCGCCCAGACCCTCGCTCCGTTCAACCCCGAGGCCCGTCACTGCTAAGAGACCAGCGCTCGGCTGGCGCTCGACACCAGCCAGATCGATCTCCGTCGCCTCCCTCGGAGGCCTCGTCGATCCCCAGCGTCAGCCCAGGGCTATCTGCCAGGCACTACGCCCTATCTGTTCAGTTCACAGGTACAAGATCGGCGAGTGGGCGACCGGCCGCCCCGAGACGCTGCTCGGGCTCGCAGCCGGGCAGACAGAGGCGCTCAACGACGACCGGCTCGGGCGGGCACTCGACGCGCTCTTCGACGCAGACCGGGCCTCGATGCTCACGAGGCTCATGACCAAGGTGATCGAGACGTTTGGCATCTCCCT
>JBOGGP010000147.1:0-6394 GCA_050744105.1 Acidimicrobiales bacterium | reverse complement strand
CAGGAGGTGCGGCTCGGGACCGGAGAAGCCCAGCGCCAGGAGGACCAGGTCGCAGGGCAGGTCGAAGTCGCTTCCGTCCACCCGCTCGAAGGTGGGTCGGCCGTCGGGCCAGGTCACCAGCACAGAGTGGGCCCGCAGGGCCCGCACCCCCCCGCCGTCGTCCCCGACGAACGCCGAGGTGCTGACGGCGAAGACCCGGTCGCCACCCTCCTCGTGGGCAGAGGAGGTACGAAACATCAAGGGCCACGTCGGCCACGGGGTCGAGGGGTCCCTGGCGTCGGGAGGGCGGGGCATGATCTCGAACTGGTGGACCGAGGCTGCTCCCTGGCGGTGGGCCGTCCCCAGGCAGTCGGCCCCGGTGTCGCCGCCGCCGATGATCACCACCTTCTTGCCCTGCGCCGAGATCGGCGACGACTCCAGGTCGCCGGCCTGGACCCGGTTGGCCGGAGGCAGGTAGGCCATGGCCTGGTGGATCCCGTCCAGATCCCGGCCGGGGATGGCCAGGTCCCGGGGGACGGTGGCCCCGCCGGCGAGGACCACGGCGTCGTGGCCGGCGCGCAGGGCGCCGGCGGGCATGTCCCGTCCCACCTCGACGCCGCAGACGAGCTCGGTTCCCTCGGCTCTCATCTGGCCGATCCGCCGGTCGAGGACCCGCTTCTCCATCTTGAATTCGGGGATCCCGTAGCGCAGCAGACCTCCGGGGCGGTCGTCACGCTCGAAGACGGTCACCCGGTGGCCGGCCCTGGTCAGCTGCTGGGCGGCGGCCAGCCCCGACGGACCGGAGCCCACCACGGCAACGGTCTTTCCCGTCAATGCTGCCGGCCGCACCGGCTGGACCCACCCCGACTGCCAGGCCCGGTCGATTATGGAGACCTCCACGGCCTTGATGGTGACCGGGTCGGAGTTGATGCCGAGCACGCAGGCCGACTCGCACGGCGCCGGGCACAGCCGGCCGGTGAACTCGGGGAAGTTGTTGGTGGCGTGGAGTCGTTCGATGGCGTCGCGCCAGCGGTCCCGCCAGACCAGGTCGTTCCAGTCCGGGATCAGGTTGCCGAGGGGGCAGCCGTCGTTGCAGAAGGGGATGCCGCAGTCCATGCAGCGTGACGCCTGGTCCCGCAGCTGGGCGTCGGGGAAGGGCTCGTACACCTCGTGCCAGTCCCGGACGCGCACGGCAACCGGCCGGCGGGTGGGGTCCTGGCGGGGGTGGACCAGAAAGCCGCGAACGTCACCCACGGGCGGCCGCCATGACGGCGTCGTCGACCGGCAGGCCCTGCTCCTCGGCGTCGCGGGCGGCGGCGAGGACACGCTTGTAGTCCTTCGGCATCACCTTGACCAGCTCGGTCCGGCTGGCCGGCCAGCGGTCGAGGATCCCGGCGGCCACCGCAGAGCCGGTCTCGGCCAGGTGGCGCGACAGCAGGGCCTCCAGCCAGGTGGCGTCGTCGTCGCCCACCGGATCGAGGTCCACCATCTCGGGGTTGACCAGGGCCCGAGCCGGCGGCATGCCGGGCCGGCCCGGGTCCCACAGGTAGGCGATCCCCCCCGACATGCCGGCACCGAAGTTGCGGCCGATGGGCCCGATGACCACCACCCGGCCGCCCGTCATGTACTCGCAGCCGTGGTCGCCGACCCCCTCGACGACGGCCACCGCCCCGGAGTTGCGGACGGCGAAGCGCTCCCCGACCAGGCCCCGAAAGAAGGCCTGGCCGGCCGTCGCCCCGTAGAGGATGACGTTGCCGGCGATGACCTGCTCCTCGGCCACGAACCCGGCGGGGGCCCGATCGCTCGGGCGCAGGACCAGGCGGCCACCCGACAGCCCCTTGCCCACGTAGTCGTTGGCGTCGCCGTCGAGGCGCAGGGTGACGCCGCCGGGCAGGAACGCCCCGAAGCTCTGGCCGGCCGAGCCGGTGAAGCGGATGTCGATGGTCCCCTCGGGCAGGCCGCGGGCCCCGAAGCGGCGGCTGATCTCGGCCCCGAGCATGGTCCCGACGGTGCGGTTCACGTTGCGGATGGGACGCTCGAGGGTCACCCGCCGGCCCTCGACGAGGGCGGGCCGGCTGGCGGCTATGAGCTCGACGTCGAGGGCCCGGTCCAGCCCGTGATCCTGGGCGCGCACGCACAGCCGGTCCGGCTCGGCGCCGGGGGAGGGATCGAAGGGCTCGGGCGAGGCCAGTATCGGTGACAGGTCGAGGCCGGCCGCCTTCCAGTGCCCGATGGCCGGCGCCGTGTCGAGGCTGTCGTCGGCGTGGCCCACCGCCTCGGCCAGGCTGCGGAACCCGAGCGAGGCCAGAAGCTCTCGGACCTCCTCGGCGATGTACTCGAAGAACGTGACCACGAACTCGGGCTTGCCGGTGAAGCGCTTGCGCAGCTCGGGGTTCTGAGTGGCGATGCCGACCGGGCAGGTGTCGAGATGGCAAACCCGCATCATCACGCATCCGCTGACCACCAGCGGGGCAGTGGCAAAGCCGAACTCCTCGGCGCCCAGCAGCGCGGCGACGACGACGTCACGGCCGGTCTTGAGCTGGCCGTCCACCTGGACGACGATCCGGTCCCGCAGGCCGTTTCGCATCAGGGTCTGCTGGGTCTCGGCCAGGCCCAGCTCCCAGGGGACGCCGGCGTGCTTCAAGGAGTTGAGGGGCGAGGCGCCCGTGCCCCCGTCGTGGCCGGAGATGAGCACCACGTCGGCGTGGGCCTTGGCCACCCCGGCCGCCACCGTGCCCACCCCGACCTCGGCCACCAGCTTCACGTTGATCCGGGCCGCGTCGTTGGCGTTCTTCAGGTCGTGTATGAGCTGGGCCAGGTCCTCGATGGAGTAGATGTCGTGATGGGGCGGGGGCGAGATGAGCCCGACGCCGGCGGTGGATGAGCGGGTGCGGGCGATCCAGGGGTAGACCTTGTAGCCGGGCAGCTGGCCGCCCTCGCCGGGCTTGGCCCCCTGGGCCATCTTGATCTGGATGTCGTCGGCGTTGACCAGGTACTCGCTGGTCACGCCGAAGCGCCCCGAGGCCACCTGCTTGATGGAGCTGCGGCGCAGGTCGCCGTTAGGGTCGGGGACGTAGCGGTCGGCGTCCTCGCCGCCCTCCCCGGTGTTGGACCGGCCCCCGATGCGGTTCATGGCCACGGCCAGGGTCTCGTGGGCCTCGGCGGAGATGGACCCGTAGGACATGGCCCCGGTTGCGAAACGCCTGACGATGTCGGGCACCGGCTCCACCTCGTCGAGGGGGACCGGGCTGCGGCCGGCCTCGGAGGCCGGGCGCAGGCGCAGCAGGCCCCGCAACGTGGCCAGAGCGGTGGCCTGGCCGTCCACGGCGGCCGTGTACTCCTTGAAGATCGAGTAGCGCTTGGTGCGGGTGGCGTGCTGGAGCTTGTGGACCGTCGTCGGGTTGAACAGGTGAAGCTCGCCCTCCCGGCGCCACTGGTACTCGCCGCCGACATCCAGCTCGCGGTGGGCCAGCTCGGCGGGGCGGTCCGGCCAGGCCAGCCGGTGCCGGCGCAGCACCTCGGCGGCGATCTCGGCCAGCCCTATCCCTCCGAGGCGGCTGACCGTCCCGGTGAAATGGGTCTCGACCAGCTCGGCCGACAGGCCGACGGCCTCGAAGACCTGGGCCCCGGTGTAGGAGGCCACCGTGGAGATGCCCATCTTGGACATGATCTTGAGGACGCCCTTGCCGCACGCCTTGACGTAGTTGCGGGCAGCCTGGCCCGGGCTCAGGTCGGTGACGGCGCCGTCGCGCACCATCTCGGCGACCGTGTCGAGGGCCAGGTAGGGGTTGATGGCCGCCGCCCCGTAGCCGAGGAGTAGGGCCATGTGGTGGACCTCGCGGGCCTCCCCCGTCTCGACCACCAGCCCGACCTTGGTACGGCTCTTCTCGGCGATCAGGTGGTGGTGGACGGCGCTGACCAGCAGGAGGACGGGAATGGGGGCCAGGTCGGCGGTGGCGTGGCGGTCGGAGAGGACGATTATCTTGGCTCCGCCGGCGATGGCCTCGCTTACCTGGGCGCAGATGTCGTCGATGGCCCTGCTCAGCGCCTCCCCGGGGCTCAGCGCCTCCCCGGGGCTCAGCGCCTCACCGGGGCTCAGCGCCTCCCCGGGGCTCAGCGCCTCCCCGGGGCGGGCTGGAAACAGGCCGTCGACGGCGAAGGTCCGCCACCCCGGCTGGGCCCCGTCCTCGTCGATGAAGAGGAGCTTGGCCAGCTCCTCGTTGGTCAGCACCGGCTGGGGGATCACGATCTGGTTGCAGCTGGCCGGGCCGGGCTCGAGCAGGTTGCCCTCGGGCCCCAAGGTGCCGGCCAGGGAGGTGACCAGCTCCTCCCGGATGGCGTCGAGGGGCGGGTTGGTGACCTGGGCGAAGAGCTGGTGGAAGTAGTCGTAGAGCACCCGGGGCCGGTCCGACAGGACGGCCAGGGGCGTGTCGGTGCCCATGGAACCGATGGGCTCGGTGCCGTGGCGGGCCATGGGCCCGATCAGGATCCGCCGGTCCTCCTCGGTGTAGCCGAACAGCCGCTGGTGGGTGACGATGGTGCCGTGCTGGGGAGTGAGCGAGAAGCGGGGCGGCAGGTCGTCGAAGTGGATCTGCTGCTCGGCCAGCCAGCGGCTGTAGGGCCGGGCCGACGCCAGCTCGGCCTTGAGCTCGTCGTCCGAGACGATCCGGCCGGCGGAGGTGTCGACGAGGAACATCCTTCCCGGCTGCAGCCGGCCCCGCTGCACCACCCGCTCGGGGGCTATGTCGAGCACCCCCACCTCGGAGGCCATCACCACCAGCCCGTCGTCGGTGACCCAGTAGCGTGACGGGCGCAGGCCGTTTCGGTCCAGCACGGCGCCGATCACGGTCCCGTCGGTGAAGGCGATCGACGCCGGGCCGTCCCAGGGCTCCATCAGGGCGGCGTGGAACCGGTAGAAGGCCCGGCGCTCGGCCTCCATGCCCCGGTGGTTCTCCCAGGCCTCGGGGATCATCATCAGCACGGCGTGGGCCAGGGAGCGCCCACCCAGGTGGAGCAGCTCGAGGACCTCGTCGAAGGTGGCCGAGTCGCTGGCCCCCGGGGTGACGATCGGGAAGGCGCGGGCCAGGTCGCCAGGCAGCAGGTCACTGGCGAGCAGGGCCTCACGGGCCCTCATCCAGTTGCGGTTGCCCTGGAGGGTGTTGATCTCGCCGTTGTGGGCGATGTAGCGGTACGGGTGGGCCAGCGCCCAGCTCGGGAATGTGTTGGTCGAAAAGCGAGAGTGCACCAGGGCCAGGGCCGAGTCGGTCCGCTCGTCGAGCAGGTCGGGCCAGAACTGGGTCATCTGGGGGGCGGTGAGCATTCCCTTGTAGACGACCGTGCGGGGGGAGAAGGAGGGGAAATAGACCCCGGCCACCTCGTGCTCCACCCTCTTGCGCAGCATGAAGGCGCGCCGCTCCAGGGCGACGCCGGCGCATCCGCCGGGCCCGACAACGAAGGGCTGGGCGAATCGGGGCATGGCGCCGAGGGCGCGGCGGCCGATGGCCCCCGTCTCGACAGGGACGTCGCGCCAGCCGAGCACGGAGAGGTTCTCGGCGGCGGCCAGCCTCTCGAAGGCCTCTACGGCCCGGCCGTGCTCGGGCCCCTCGGTGGGGAAGTGCCCGATCCCGGTGGCGTAGCGGCCGGCGGCGGGCAGGTCGAAACCGGCCACCGCCCGGTAGTAGCGGTCGGGGATCTGGATGGCGATGCCGGCCCCGTCGCCGGTGGCGGCTTCGGCGCCCGACGCTCCCCGGTGCTCGAGGTTGCACAGGCTCTGGAGACCGAGCGCCACCATCCGGTGGCTGCGCCGGCCGTGGATGTCGACCACGAAGGCCACGCCGCACGCGTCGTGCTCCAGCTCAGGTCGGTACAGCCCTTGGGCGCGCTCTGCCATGACATGTCGTCCTCGAGTCGGGGGGTGAACAGATCTCGTGGTGGGACGACGCTGGCCCTCCTGCTGCCCGCCCAGGGTACCAAGTCGGCTCCTTGGTGATGCGACCCTGCTACCGGGCCGCGCCGAACACCACCCCGGGGGCTGCCTCGTCTGGATTGTCGACCGGTCCGGTCACCCGGGCCGGTCAGATGGATGGCTCAGATGGCTCGCACGTTGGCGGCCTGGAGGCCCTTGGGGCCCTGGTTGGTCTCGAACTCCACGCGCTGGCCCTCGTCCAGATTGCGGAAGCCGGTGCCAGAGATGGCACTGAAATGCACGAAGACGTCGGGTCCACCGGCGTCCTGGGTGATGAAGCCGAAACCCTTTTCACCGTTGAACCACTTGACGGTGCCTGTTGCCATGCCAATCCACTCCTTGTCAGGACCCCTGCGTGCCTTGATGCAGCACGGAGCCGGAGGGATCGCCATTGCGCTGTGCCCTCGGCCGGCATCATAGCTGGCCGGGCGCCCGTCCGCACCACCTGGC
>JBOGGP010000146.1:0-6494 GCA_050744105.1 Acidimicrobiales bacterium | reverse complement strand
CGCCACCACGACCGATCCGATGCGATCGGCGACCGGGTCGCGGGTGATGACGAGCACGGGACGGTCGCCTCCAGGCGTGGCGGCGAACCAGACCTCACCGCGTTGCATCGACCCAGTCGGACCAATCTTCGGCGGGACCCCAGTCGGCGATCGTCGCAAGGGATCGCTCGCCCTCGTCGAGGGGGTGGTCCACCCATGTCGTAGCATCGCTCTCGCTGGCCAGGCGAAGCAGGTGCCGGCGCACCGCCTCACGGAGGAGCTCGGATCGGTCGATGCCGAGGCGCGTGGCCCACGCCTGAACCTGCTCGACCTCTTCGTCATCGACTCGAAAGCTGAGCATTGTCATACGAACACTCTACTCTGTATGACGCAGACACGCAGGCACGCGGCGGCCGGGATGACCGTCTCGGCCTTCCTTCGCCGGGCAGCCCTGGCCGCGGTGGCCGACCCCGGGGTCGACGTCGAGCGGCTACGCCGAGACGTGCGAGAGGCCCGGGCCAGCATCGACGATGCCTGGCAGGCCCTGGACGCAGCAGCCTCCTCGTGACCGGAAAGGGATCGGGCGCCGCACCTTTTCCCAGGTAGATGAAACTACTGGGGGTTGTGGGCTCCGGTCAGGCCTCGCTCGATGAGGACGACCTGGGTGTTGCTGGCCAGGGCGGCGGTGTCGGCGGGGGCGGCCACGGCGATCACGGCGGCGACCACCACGGCCGGGCGCAGGGCCGCGCTGAGGACGCGCTTGGACGGCACCCAGGCCAACGGTCGGTTCGTGGAGCCGAGTCGTTCGATGGCCGGCACGAGGGCGCAGACCACGGTCAGGCTCGACAGGATGGCCAGCTTGATCCCGAACTCGGTCGGCTGGAGAGCAGTCAGCCCGGCTGCCACCAGGGCGGTGGCGATGCCGTAGATCACCCGGCTCCGGGCTGGCCGGGGGGAGGTCTGGGGGTCGGACATCATGAAGAACACGAACACCGCCAGCTCGGGCGAGGTGCATATGTTCAGCCAGTAGGAGGCCCCGCTCACCGGGCCGCTGTGCCAGACGGCCACGAAGCTGGCGCCGGCAGCGGCCAGGACGGCAATAGCTGCCGAGAAGGTGACGAGGAAGGCGGCGGCCATCGGTACCATCCGCACCGACCGGAGCACCCAGGCGCCGCCGGCCAGGATCACCGCCAGCGCGGCCAGCACGGGCCAGCCCTTGCCTGACCAGCCGACGGGGCCCCACCACAGGTACTGAGGGAAAACCCGAGCCGGCCCGATCAGCAGCAGGCAGGCGACGATGCCGACGTTGGAGGGGTTGAACAGGTGGCGGCCGCCGGGCCGGATGAGGTGCTTGGACAGCATGGCCACCAGGGCGGCCAGGGCGAAGTAGGCGATGCCGTGAAGACTCCACCAGGCCCCATGGCGGGTGCCCGAGGCCCGCAGGATGAAGGCGATGCCGTTGCCGGTCAGCAGGCCGCTCGACGGCCAGGCCAGGACACCGGCCTTGCAGAGGTTGACGCCGGAGTCGACCAGGGCGCACAACCCGAGGGTTAGGAGAATCTGGGCTATGGAGACCTTGAAGCCGAGGACCGTCTGGCCGAGGACCTGTAGGGTGACCACAACGGCGGAGAGGCGCGTGCGGGGGTCATGCCAGCTCGGGCCGACGACGGGGACCCGCCAGCCGAAGACGGCAATGCTGGCGCCGGCCTGCGGGGGGCCGCCGGATCGCTGGTGTGCGCCGGCCGGCGCTTCCGTGGCCGGCTCGAAGGCGGTGGTCACGGGGCGAACGAAAGGGAGGCGGCCGCGTAGGCGCTCTGGATCAGCGGGCACCAAATCACCAGCGAGTGGTACTGCGTCGGGTCGACTCCCGCAGGGACAGCGAAGTCTATGGATCCCGTCGTCACGTCCAAGGGGGCGACCAGCACCGACGGTGCCTTTTGGTACTCGCTGGTGCTGTGCGGGTCGGGAAGGGGGCTGAGCCGTATCTCGAGGTCGACGTTTGGTGTCACGAAGAAGCTGTCCAGGCGGAGGGCAAAGCTGCCGTCGGCCAAACGGTAAATGGTTGCTTGGCCGCTGCCTGACTGGTCGACGTCGTATAGCGACGCTGTGGCCAGCGTGGTGGTAGTCGGGGCGGCCATGGCCGGGGTGGGCGGCTCGACCAGGGGCACGTCGACCTGCTGGTCGACCTGGACCTGCCACGGCCCCGATGCGGTGACGCCCAGCGTGGTGGCCCCAGTCTGCGTTTCATAGCCGGTACCCGAGCCGGGGCAGGCGGCGTCGACCACCGGATGAGGCCCCGAGTCCCGTACCACCAGCTGGCCGGCCTGGCAGGTCCACTTGACCCGCCACTGGAGTGCGTTGGGGTCGACGGCGAAGGAGGGGCTGGTCGTAGGCGATGACCCTTGCAGTGAGGTGACCGCCTGCCACCAGGGGTAGGACCGCAGCACCGTCTTGGGCGGCGCCGCCGCCGGGACTCTTACACTGGCGTGGCGGCCCGTGGCCGGCGCCACCGCTGCGGGGGTCGGCGAGCCGAGCAGGCTGTCGCGCGCGCCGAAGAGGTTGGCGCCGAAGAGAGCGGCAGCCACGACGACCACTACCGCGGCCAGGGTTCCTGCCTGCCGGGCCCGGGACCCGGCCGGCGACGCTCGGGGCTCGGGAGTGTCGGTGCTCTCCTCACTGATCACCAGATGGCTCCATCGATCGTCTAACAGTCGGCCGGGGTGACAGCACGTCAGGGGCGCCCAAGGCTACTCGCTCCCTGCCCGGCAGCGTCGTCGAGGGTGAGGGCGGAGCGATCCGGGGCCGGGGGGACCAGCAGCTCGAGCAGGGTGTCGAGCTGGCCCTCCTCGCTCGCCCCGCTCACGGCTCTTTCGGGGTGGCAGATGCGCAGCTCGCCACGGCGCAGGAGGGTGCCCACGTTGACGTGGCCGAGCACGGCGGCGAGGAGGCTCCCGGACTGGCTGACGCAGAAGGGATCGCCCCATCCGTCTTCGACGTGCACCGTCGCGGTCTCGAAGTCCACCACCACCGTCGAGCCGACGTCTTCCAGTGCCACCCGGGCCCGCCACGAGCCCCCGTCGGTCCCCCGGGCCAGGCGCTTCTCCAGCTGGGCGACGAGCACCTCAAGGGTAGCCCGGCCACCCTCGCCACAGAGCGGGGGGTCGGCGGAGGTCACCTCCCGGTTCCACCGCTCGTCCATCGCGGCGTAGCCGAGACCCTCCAGCAGCTCGTTGGCGGCGGCCAGGAGCGGGGGCGCGATGGCGGCGACGGGCAGCCTGCGGCCCCGCTCGATGCTGGCGGTGTCCACGGCGTTGGTAAAGGCGATCTTGTAGTCGAGTGGCCCGGTGTTGGCGTGCTTGTCGAGGAGGACCGGGCCCCCTGGAGCCGGTGGTACCAGGTGGTGCGCCGGGCCGAAGCCCAGGGCGGCGAGGAGGCCGCCCACCACCTTCACCGGGTCACGCACCAGGTCCTCGTAGCGCACGACGGTGGTCACCGACGGGTGGGCCGTGGCAAAGGCCACCGCGGCGCGGGTGGTCCCGATCCACTTGTCGACCAGGCCGGGCACGAAGCTGTGGGAGGCCACGAAGGGGGCGGCGCCGTAGGCCTCGAAGCCCCACGGGCTGGCCTCGATGAGGGAGTAGACCACGTCGAGGCAGTGGCGGTGCAGGCAGATGAAGCGCGCCCCGGGGAAGCACTCGGCGAGGAGGGCGGCATGGTCCACGTTGGTGAGGGACTTGTCGACGAAGACCTCTGCGCCGCGCCGGTCCAAGTAGGAGCGGATTATGCCGGTGGCCATGCGCCTGGCGTGGGTGAGGGCCCGGCGCCGCTCCGCCTTGGCGCTGGCCTCGTCGTCTACGTCCTCCTGGCCGAGGGTGGCCGCGGCGTTCATGGTCAGCTGGCAGGCGACGGAGAGGTTGGTCTCGGCGGGGGCGGCGATGCGCTCGTGCATTCCGAGCAGCCGGGTCAGCAGCGTCGAGCCCGAGCGGGGCGAGCAGAGGAGGAAGAGGGGCTGGCCGGCGGCGATCGGGCTCATGGGCACGGGCGGCCCCGGCTCGGCCGCCGCATTCGTGGCGACATCGCCGGTAGCGAGCTCCTGCCCCGGTTGCCCAGCAGGAGACTGCTCGAACCCACCCGTGCAAGCCGGCGCCGGAGTGTCCCCTGCTGCGATCTGGCTCATGGCCGTCCTTTGGTGGCGATGCGGAACTCCGTGGCCATTCCCCGCAGCGCGTCCGGCGGGCCTGACGCAGCGCGGGCGAACGACACCACGGCGTAGCGGCCCGGCCCGAGGTCGGTGGCGATGGAGTCGCTCCGGCCGGGCGCAAGCGGCGGCAGGTAGCCGACGGCCGGGAATGCCCGCCGCACGGTGCCGTGCAGCTGCTGGTCGATGGTGAGGGGGAAGTCGACCGGGAGCCGTTCGAGGTTGAACTCGTGGGGCTGGCCCCCGGCATTGCGCACCACGAAGACCACCCGCCCGCCCTCCGGCGGCGGCCGGTAGTGGAAGGCGTAGTCCACCATGGTGACCTCCACCACGCTGATCCGGGTGGGGGTGGCGAGTACCGAGGCCGGCAGGAGGGCTGCCACCATCCCGGCTGTGGCGGCGGCCACACCAGCCAGGCCACCGGCCACCGGCGCCCGGCGGCGCCACGCCGGCAGCAGCGGGGCGTGCCCGCCCGCCCGCCGTTTGCGGCGGAGGACCAGAACCGCGCCGGCCCCGCCGGCAGCGGCCAGCCCGACGACGATCGCCCACCCATCGGTAGAAAGGGTGCCAGCTCCCCGATCGCCAGCGGGGGCGGAAAGCTGCGCTTCGGTGGCGTAGATGTCCTGGTCGGTGGCGCCTGGAGAGTTGCTGGTGTCGGGCCAGGCGGCCAGGGCGCCCGAGTCGGTGGAGTGCAGGGCCAACCGGGAGCCGAACTCCACCAGCCCCTGCGCCGAGGGGACAAGGTAGGTGGGGCCCACCTTCGAGTCGGAGGCGATCGCCGTCAGCCGGACACCAGGTGCGAAGCTGACCCCACCGTCGCCCGAGGAGGTGTAGTAGGTGTCGTTGCGTACATCGCTCGGGTCCCGGCGGCGGTCCAGCCACACAGCGTCGATCCGACCGTCGGGGGCCACCGACAGGTGCGGCAGGTAGCGCGTGGCCGTGTCTCCTCCGGCACCGCCGTCGAGGCGGAGCAGAGCGCCCCAGGTACGGCCGCCGTCGGTCGAGCGGCGCAGGACTGCCTCAGGTGCGCCGCTGCGGGCGTCGGTCCAGGCGGCGAAGGTGCGGCCGCGAGGGTCGACGACCAGGGCGGGGGGTGCCATGGTGTAGATGAGCATCACCCGCCCTGGAGGGGCAATGGAGGCGTCGACCACTGACCTGGTGGCGAAGCGGCGCCCCCCGTCGATCGAGGTCGCCAGCACCAGCGACCACGGGCTGGTCGAGGTGGGCCCCTCCAGGCCTTCATAGTCACGGGCGTCGGCACGGAGGTCGTAATACAGCACGTCCACCCGGTGGTCGGGCCCGAGGGCCAGCGCAGGGGCCACCACCCGCTGCCGGGCGGGGTCACTGACCTGCACCGGGGTTGAAAAGGTCCGACCCCCGTCGTCGGAGTGGGCGGCCAGGATGGGGTTGTCTCCCGGTGAGAAGCCGCCGAGGGGTGCGGGACCCGAGCTGGCGACCCAAGCCAGGTGCAGGCGACCGAGGGAGCCCCAGGTGCGGTCCATGGCCATGGCCAGCATGTACTTCTCCGGGCCCAGGACCCTGGTCGGGGTGCTGAAGGAACGGGCCTGGTCCGAGGAGGTGGTGAGGAACTCGCCCATGGGGGCGTTGCCGGCCCCAGCCAGCCCGGCGAAGAGGAAGTAAAGCCTCCCGCTGGGCCCGAAGGCCACTTGGGGGGCGTAGCACCGCTGTGCCCCGGAAGGCAGGACGGGCACCGGCGCCGCCGGTGCCCAGGTCCGACCCCCGTCCACCGACACCTGCAGCGAACACCCGAAGGTGGGGCCGTCGATCCGGTTGGCCAGCACCACGACGCGGGAGTCGGTGGGGTCGGCGGCGAGCGTTGGCGAGTTGTTGGAGGCGCCGACCCGAAGGTCTTGCGCCGTCACCGGCACGTCGGGGAGGACCCGCGGGCCCGCCCGCTTGAAGGGCAACGCTGATGCCGGGCCGGCGCAGAGGGCCAGCGCCAGCACGACCGACGCCGACGCGCCGGCGATCGGCAGCCAGGAGCACCGATGGCCCGGTCTGTCCGGTGGCCGGCGTCTCACCCCCAGCGCGCCGAACCGATCAACCCCGTTCCGGACCCATTCCCACCACCGGGCTGTTGAGCGGGGCCCCTCCGGCGGAGCCGAAGAAGCTGGCGTCGCCGTAGGTGAAGATGCCCCCGTCGGAGGCGACCAGCCAGTAGCCCTTGCCGTCGGGGGTGGCGGCCATGCCCACCACCGGCCTGTTTAGCGGGGCCCCTCCGGCGGAGCCGAAGAAGCTGGCGTCGCCGTAGGTGAAGATGCCCCCGTCGGAGGCGACCAGCCGGTAGCCCCCTCCC
>JBOGGP010000145.1:0-6513 GCA_050744105.1 Acidimicrobiales bacterium | reverse complement strand
GGCGGGCGCCGCCGGCGCCGGGGCGGGCGGTCCCGGGCCGGTGCCGACCGCCGGCCGGTCGAGGCGGTGCTGGTGGACCGGCCGGCCGAGGTCGACGCCGCCACCCGGGACCGGCGCCGGGGTCGGGAGCGCAAGGGCCGCCCGGTGGGGCGCTACCTGATGGTCGTCCACGTCCAGCCCCAGGTGACCCAGATCGCCGTGCTCGAGGGCAAGTCGCTGGTCGAGCACTATGTCTCCCACCCGGCCGACGACGCCAACCAGATCGACGGCAACATCTACCTGGGCCGGGTGCAGAACGTCCTTCCCGGCATGGAGGCCGCCTTCCTCGACATCGGCACGCCGAAGAACGCCGTCCTGTACCGGGGCGACGTGCGCTACGACACCGAGGACGTCGACGCCGCCGGCGGCGGGGCGCCCGGGGCCGGCCGGGGGCGGGGTGGCCACCGCGGCGGCGCCCCCATCGAGCAGCTGCTGAAGAACGGCCAGCACCTCCTGTGCCAGGTGACCAAGAACCCCATCGGCACCAAGGGGGCCCGCCTCACCCAGGAGGTGTCGTTGCCCGGGCGCTTCGTGGTGCTGGTCCCCGGCAGCGACACCTACGGGATCTCCAAGCGGCTGGCCGACGAGGAGCGCAAGCGCCTGCGCCGGATCCTCGACGAGGTGCGGCCCCCCGGCCACGGGCTGATCGTGCGGACGGCGGCGGAGGGAGCGACGGCCGGCGAGCTGCGCGGCGACGTGGGCCGGCTCCTCGATCAGTGGCGCCGCATCGAGGCCCTGGCCGCCCGGACCCGGGCCCCCGCCCTGCTGTACCGGGAGCCGGACATGGCCGTCCGGGTGATACGCGAGGAGTTCAACCGCAACTACCGGGGGGTGGTCATCGACGATGCCCGCCTGTTCGAGGAGGTGCGGGACTACGTGGGCAGCATCAGCCCCGAGCTGGCCGACCGCGTCGAGCTGGCCGCCGCCGACGACCCTCTCCCCGTCTTCGAGCAGTACCACGTGCACGAGCAGATACACAAGGCCATCGACCGCAAGGTGTGGCTGCCGTCGGGGGGGTCGATCATCATCGAGCGGACCGAGGCGCTCACCGTGATCGACGTCAACACGGGCAAGAACGTGGGCCGCTCCAACCTGGAGGAGACGGTCTTCGCCAACAACCTGGAGGCGGCCGAGGAGATCGCCCGCCAACTCCGCCTGCGCGACATCGGGGGCATCATCGTCATCGACTTCATCGACATGGAGGTGGCCCAGAACCGCAGCCGGGTCATCTCCAGCTTCCGGGAGGCCCTGGGCCGGGACAAGACACGCACCCAGGCCTTCGAGATATCCGAGCTGGGCCTGGTCGAGATGACCCGAAAGCGGGTCTCGGAGGGCCTGGTCGAGTCGTTCTCCGATACCTGCCCGACCTGCGGCGGCCGGGGCATCATCTTCGACCAGGCCCTGCTCTAGGTCTCAGGGCAAGTCTACAGGCTGCCTGGGAAGCCCACCGACCGGGGTGGGACGAGCGGCGTGCCCACGTCGAGCTGGATGTCCTCGTGGGACCGCAGCGGGATGTTGTCCACCGATCCGCTCCAGCGCTTTCCGTCCACGTAGGCGGTGACCCTGCCGGTGGCGCCGCCCACCTGGGTGGCGCTGAGCGGCTGGCCCCAGATCCCGAAGAACTGGCCGAGCACGAAGCTCCGCCCGGCGGGGGCCTCCACGTGGATGATGCCGTCGGCGGCGTGGGTATGCAGCCAGTAGAGGCAGTTCGAGGTGCCGGCGGCGAAGCGGCCGTGCTTGCTCGACTGCACCTGGACCTGGCCGTAGAAGCCGACGCCCAGGGGTATGGAGCGGGCCTTGCCGTCGACGTAGACGGCCAGGTGGGAGTGGACGTGGGTGGCGATCTGCTCGGTGGACCCGCAACCCACGGCGAACCCGGCTCCCTGCGTCGGAGGCAGTGCCGCGGCGGGGGCCAGGGCCGGGCCCGACTCCAGGGGGACGCCCTCGGGCCCGACCGGCCCGGCCGACGAGGAGCCAAACCCGCCGGCGAGGGCGACGACGGCCACCGCCACGCCGGCCACCAGCACCACGGCCAGGGCGGCGAGCAGGGGCTTGCGGGAACGCTGGCCCTTACGTCGCTTGCCGGGCCGCCGCTTGGGCTCCGGCCGCCTGGCCGCCCGGGGGGGCACCCCCGGCTTGCCGGCGCCAGGCCTGGATTGCTGGCGGCTGCCGGTCACTGGTGGCCCACGGGTCACGACCCTAGCGCCCTCGCCGCCCGCCCCGCTGCGGGGCCCGGGCCCCGTGCGGTAACCTCTCTCCTCCGTGTACGCAGTTATCAGGACCGGTGGCAAGCAGCAGCGGGTCGTCGAGGGCCAGACCCTCGACGTCGAGCGACTGGCCGGCGACCCCGGCGACGAGGTGAGCTTCCCGGTCGTGCTGGTGGTGGACGGCGGCGAGGTGCTGGCCACGCCGGGCCAGCTGGGCTCGGCCCGGGTGTCGGCCCGGCTGGTCGGAGCGGCCAAGGGCCCCAAGATCGACGGCTTCACCTACAAGCCCAAGAGCCGGGGGCGCCGCCGGTGGGGTCACCGCCAGGGCTACACGACCGTCGAGATCACCGGCATCAGCCGGGAGGAGTAGCCATGTCAAAGACCAAGGGCGGGGGATCGACCCGCAACGGGCGGGACTCGGCCGCCCAGCGACTGGGTGTCAAGGTCTTCGATGGCACCGCTGTGCATGCCGGCGCCATCATCGTCCGCCAGCGCGGCACCCACTTCCACCCGGGCCACAACGTGGGCCGGGGCGGCGACGACACCCTCTTCGCCCTGGCTCCGGGGCGGGTGAAGTTCGGTGCCCGCAGGGGAAGGCGCCTGGTCGACGTGCTGGGCGAGGACGCCTCCGCCACCGCGCCCGTGTAGTTGGCCGCCTTCGTCGACGAGGCCCAGATCCACGTCAAGGCCGGCGACGGGGGCGCCGGAGTGGTGGCGTTCCGCCGGGAGGCCCACGTGGCCAAGGGCGGCCCCGACGGTGGCGACGGGGGGGGTGGGGGCGATGTCTGGCTGGTGGCCGACAACAACGTGGCTTCGCTGCTCGGCTTCCGGGACCATCCCCACCGCCGGGCCGGCAACGGCGGCCACGGCCAGGGCAAGGGGCGCCACGGCCGCGCCGGTGCCGACCTGGAGGTCACCGTCCCCGAGGGCACCGTGGTGCGTGACGCCGCCGGCCAGGTCGTGGCCGACCTGGTCGCAGGCGGGGACCGGTGGCGGGCCGGGCGGGGCGGCCAGGGCGGCCGGGGCAACGCCAGGTTCCTCTCCAACCGCCGGCGGGCGCCGTCCTTCGCCGAGCAGGGCGAGGTGGGCGAGGAGGCGTGGTACGACCTCGAGCTCAAGCTGATGGCCGACGTGGCCCTGGTGGGCGTGCCCAACGCCGGCAAGAGCACGCTGATCTCCCGCATCTCGGCGGCCAAGCCGAGGATCGCCGACTATCCCTTCACCACCCTCGAGCCCCACCTGGGCGTGGTCCGCTTCGGCGAGCACGAGCTGGTGGTGGCCGACATCCCCGGGCTGGTCGAGGGGGCGAGCGAGGGGCGCGGTCTCGGCCACCGCTTCCTGCGCCACATCGAGCGGGCCCGGGTGCTGGTCATCCTGGTCGACCTGGACCCGGCCCAGGCGCTGGGCCCGGCGGCCCAGGAGCAGGTGCTGCTCGACGAGCTGGGCCGCCACCAGCCCGACCTGCTGGCCCGTCCCCGCCTGGTGGTCGGCTCCAAGGCCGACCTGGCCGGCGCCGGCTCGCCCCCCCGAGACCTGGCGATCTCGGCGGTGACCGGCGCCGGCTCGCCCCCCCGAGACCTGGCGATCTCGGCGGTGACCGGCGCCGGCCTGCGCCCGTTCCTCGGGGCCGTGGCCGCCCTGGTCGCCGAGGCCCGGGCCGGCGCGCCCAGGGCCAACCGCTTCGCCCTCCACCGGCCCGAGCCCGCCGGCGTGGTCGTCGAGCGGCGCAGCGACCGCAGCTGGGTGGTGCGGGGCCGCCCGGCCGAGCGGGCCGTCGCCCTGTCGGACCTGACCAACGCCGAGGCCCTGGCCTACGCCCAGGGACGCCTGCGCAGCCTCGGCGTGGACCGGGCCCTCAGCCGGGCCGGGGCCCGCCCGGGGGACCGGGTGCAGGTAGCGGGCTTCGAGTTTGACTACAGCGCCGACTGAGCGGGCCGGGGTGGCCGGGTCCGGGGTGGTCGTCGTCAAGATCGGCACGTCCTCCCTCACCGAGGGGTCGGGGGCCATCGACGCCGGCGCCGTCGCCAAGGTGTGCGCGGATATCGCCGAGGTGAGGGGAAAGGGCAGACCTGTCGTGCTGGTGACCAGTGGTGCCATCGCCGCCGGCCTGCCAGTGATCGGCCTGGATGGTGGCCGCCCGGCCGACTCAGCCACGCTCCAGGCGGCCTCGGCTGTCGGCCAGAGCCGGCTGCTCGGCCACTACGACCGGGCCCTGGCCACCCACGAACTGGTCGGGGGGCAGATCCTGCTGTCGCCCAACGACTTCTTCGACCGCCGCCGGTACCTCCAGGCCCGCCGGACCCTCGGCGTGCTGCTGGACCTCGGGGTGGTGCCCATCGTCAACGAGAACGACGCCGTGGCCGACGACGAGATCCGCTTCGGCGACAACGACCGCCTGGCCGCCCTGGTTGCCCACCTGGTGGGTGCGGAGACCCTGGTCCTGCTCACCGACACCGCCGGCCTGCTGAGCGCCGACCCCCGCCACGGCGCCCCGGCCAGCCTGATCGAGGAGGTGGTGGAGGTCGACCACCAGCTCGAGGCGCTGGCCGGCGGCCCGGGCAGCGCCCGGGGGAGCGGGGGCATGGCCTCCAAGCTGGCCTCGGCCAAGATGGCCTCGTGGTCGGGGGTGCGGGCGGTGATCGCCGCCGCCGCCCGCCCCCGGGTGCTGGTCGACGCCGTGGAAGGAGTCGCCGGGGTGGGCACCGTGGTGGTCCCCCGGCCCCGCCGCCTGCCGGCGCGCAAGCTGTGGATCGCCTTCGCCGTCGGCGCCCGGGGCACGCTCACCGTCGACGCCGGCGCCCGGGCCGCCCTGGTGGAGCGGGGGGTGTCCCTGCTGCCCGCCGGGGTGGTGGGGGTGGCCGGGGCCTTCGGCGCCGGCGACGCCGTCGAGGTGGCCGGGCCCGGTGGGGAGGTGTTCGCCAAGGGCCTGGTCAGCCAGGCCGCCGCCGTGGTCCAGCGCTGGGCCGGCCGGCGCAGCCAGGCCCTCCCCGACGACCTGGACCCCGAGGTCATCCACCGCGACGACCTGGTGCTGCTGCCCTGAGTCTGAGGCAGCGCCCCTGCCGAGGTAGCTTCGTAGGGTCGGTGCGGCCGGGGTCGTCCCGCCTTCGGGCGGCCCGGGGCCGCCGGAGAGCAGCAAGGAGGCAGGCCGGTGCAGATTGGCATGGTCGGGCTGGGGCGCATGGGCGCCAACATGGTGCGCCGGCTGATCCGGGCCGGCCATCACTGCGTGGTCTACGACGTCAACCCCGACGCGGTGGCCGCCCTGGTCACCGAGGGGGCGGTCGGGTCGGCCAGCGTCGAGGACTTCGTGGGCCGCCTCGACGTGCCCCGGGCCGCCTGGCTGATGGTCCCGGCCGGCTACACCGGCGCCACCATCGAGGCGGTGGCCGGTGCCATGAGCGCCGGCGACATCGTCGTCGACGGCGGAAACTCCCACTACCTCGACGACATCGCACACGCCGCCCGGCTGGCCGACGCCGGCATCCACTTCGTCGACGTGGGGACCAGCGGCGGGGTCTTCGGCCTGGAGCGGGGCTACTGCCTGATGATCGGGGGCGAGACCGACGTGGTCGCCCACCTGGACCCGGTGTTCGCCGCCATCGCCCCCGGGCTGGGCGACATCCCCCGCACCGAGGGCCGCCAGGGGCCGCCGTCGCCCTCAGAAAGGGGCTACCTCCACTGCGGGCCCAACGGCGCCGGCCACTTCGTGAAGATGGTCCACAACGGGATCGAGTACGGCATCATGGCCGCCTACGGCGAGGGCCTGGCCATCCTGGAGCGGGCCAACATCGGCAAGGCCGACAGCGGGGTGGTCGACGCCGAGACCGCCCCCCTGGCCCATCCCGAGCACTACCTCTACGACATCGACGTGGCCGACGTGGCCGAGGTGTGGAGGCGGGGCAGCGTCATCAGCTCCTGGCTGCTCGACCTCACCGCCCACGCCCTGCAGGGCGACCCCACCCTGGCCGGCTTCGCCGGGCGGGTGTCGGACTCGGGCGAGGGGCGCTGGACGATCGCCGCCGCCATCGACGAGGGGGTGCCCGCCCACGTCCTCACCACCGCCCTCTACGAGCGGTTCAGCTCACGCGGCCTGGGGGACTTCGCCAACCGGGTGCTGTCGGCCATGCGCAAGGAGTTCGGCGGCCACGACGAGCGCGCCGGGTAGCCCCGGGCGCCCCCCGATCACGGGGCCTGGGCCTCCCGCGCCTGGGCCTCCCGGGCCGGGCCCTGCCGGGCCGGGCCCTGCTGGGCCTCGCCCCCCGCC
>JBOGGP010000144.1:0-6571 GCA_050744105.1 Acidimicrobiales bacterium | reverse complement strand
GGCCGGTGCTGGCCCGGCCGGTGCTGGCCGGCGGGGTGCTGGCCGGCGGGGTGCTGGCCCGGCCGGTGCTGGCCGGCGGGGTGCTGGCCGGCGGGGTGCTGGCCGGCGGGACTATCGCCGGACTAGCTTGTGGCGCCGTGCCCTCGACCAAGCGAGCCCGCCAGCGGGCCGGCAAGGCGGCCCGCATGGCCGAGCTGCGCCGAGCCCAGCAGCGCCGGCGCCGCCTCCGCGTCGGCGGGGTGGGGGCCGCCATCGCCGCCATCTTTGTCGTCATCGCCATCGTGACCACCAGCGGCGGCGGCCCGGCCAAGTCCAAGGGGAAGGTGCCGGCCGGCCTCACGGCCCGGGCGGCGCCGGCCCATTCGGCGGGGTGCGCAGCCAAGCCGGCGCCGAGCCCGTCGACGACGACGGTGCCGGCCAGCGGCAACGCGGTGTCGATCGTGCCCGCCCCGGCCGGCGTGGGCTTCCCCGCCCCCGACGGGTCGTCGCCTCGCTACAGCGAGTTCTCCGCGCCGCCGCCGTTTTGCATCGACGTGGCCAAGACCTACACCGCCACCATGGTCACCGACGCCGGGACCATCTCCATCAAGCTCTACCCCCACGTCGCCCCCCTGACTGTCAACAACTTCGTCTTCCTGGCCGGCTACCACTTCTTCGACGGGGTGGACTTCCACCGGGTCATCCCCGGCTTCGTCGACCAGGGCGGCGACCCCCTGGGCACGGGATCGGGCGGCCCGGGCTACAAGTTCGCCGACGAGGTGCCCGCCTCGGCCTCGGCCTACGTCAACGGCGCGGTGGCCATGGCCAACTCCGGGCCCAACACCAATGGCAGCCAGCTCTTCCTGATCGTCAACGGGGGGGGCAAGCAGCTCAAGCCTCTGTACTCCATGTTCGGCCAGATCACCTCTGGCCTCGACGTGGCCAATGCCATCAACGCCGACGGTTCGTCGTCGGGCACGCCAACCAAGCTGCACAAGATCGTCAAGGTCACGATCAGCGACTCGTGACCGCCCAGCCGTGACCATCCGCCTCTTCGGCCCCCGTGAAGGAGACACCGTCTTGCCCACACCCTGTCCCAACGCCGATGGCTCCAGCCCCAAGGCGCAGACCTTCGCCGCCCCCCCGGCCATGTGCATCGACCCGGCCCGTCGCTACAGCGCCGAGATGGCCACCTCCAAGGGCACGATGACCATCGCCCTCGACGCTGCCGGCGCCCCCAAGACGGTCAACAACTTTGTCTTCCTGGCCCGCTACCACTACTACGAGGGCATCAGCTTTCACCGCGTCATCCCCGACTTCATGCTCCAGGGGGGCGACCCCCAGGGCACCGGCTCGGGCGGGCCCGGCTACCGCTTCGACGACGAGCTGCCCAAGCCCGGGCGCTACGAGCTCGGCTCGCTGGCCATGGCCAACGCCGGGCCCAACACCAACGGCAGCCAGTTTTTCGTGGTCAGCGGGCCGTCCGGCACGGCCCTGCCCCCCAAGTATTCCCTCTTTGGCAAGGTGGTGGCCGGACTCGACGTGGTGGCCGCCATCGACCGGGTGGGCAGCCGCTCGGGGCGACCCTCGGAGCGGGTGACCATCGACTCGGTGACCATCACCGAAGCCGACTGAGTCTCGTCCGGCGGCCCGGGACTGGCTTCAGCCGAGTCTCAGATCGCCCGACATTGGACGTCATCTGGGGTTCAGGTGGCCAGAGCGTCGAGGGTGGTGGCCTGGCCGTCGACGTAGACGGTCACCGCTCCGGCGCCGGCCGACTGCCACCCCCTGCCTGGCCACCGGACCAGAGCGGTGCGCTCGTCGACGGCGGCGATGCGCAGGTGGCCGGTGGCCAGCTCGACCGTGCGGTGGGACTTCTCGGCCGACCACGACTGGGCGTGGGGCAGGATGGCCAGGCGCGGCACCAGCCCGAGCCCCAGGGTGAGGGCGCCGCCGCGGGGGTCGACCATCGAGTCGCCGAGCACCATGGCCCCGGCCGAGGATCCGGCCACGACGGCGCCGCCGTGCCAGGCCTCGACCAATGCGGTCCAGACCGCCGAACCCTTGAGGACCGACCGCAGGTGCAGCGGCGAACCCCCGCCCAGGTACACGAACCGGGCCCGGCGGACGGCGCCGGCGTTGGCGGGGTCCTCGGCGTCGGCCCGACGGAGCACCATCAGGCCGTTGACCCTGGCCCCCAGGGGGGCGAACCAGGCCGTCGCCGTGTCCACCGCCCGCTGCGGGTGCTCGTAGGCGGCGGCGGTGGGCAGGACCACGACCTCGGCCCGGTCCGACGCCTCCCACAGGTCGGCGTCGAAGCTGCAGCCCTCGGTCCACTCCCCGCCACCCACCAGGGCGATCGGGCCGGCCTCGGTCACCGGTCCATGGTGCGTTTAGCGACGAGGCACCGGGGGACCATCAGGCCCATCACCGTAGTGCTTGGATGCCTGTCACCAGCACAGGCATCCACCAGCATGCCAGCCAGGTCCGGCCGCACGGGTGCGCCCCGGGGGCGCACCCGTCGACCTGAGGGGGTTGTCCCCTTCTCCGCCGGTCATGCTAAACCAGGACCAGCCTGGCCGTACCGTCTCGCCGGGCCGGCGCCGGGTAGAAAGGCGCGATGGATCGCCGCCAGGTAACAATCGCTGCCGTGGCCGTCGCGGTGGCCTCGGTCGTCGCCGTCGGGGCGGCTCTCGCCCTCGCCAGCGGAGGCGGGGGGCACGGCGCCGCCCCGCCGCCGCCGGGCGGGGGTCCCACCACGACCACCACATCGGTGCCGGCGGCCGGCTCGACCACGACCACCGGGCCGGCGACCACCACCACCACCACGATCGTCGGGCCGGCTGGCGGCCCGGTGCCGGCCGGGTTTGCCCCCGTCTCGGTCACCTTCGTCAGCCCGACCGAGGGGTGGGCGCTCGGCACGGCGCCGTGCTCCAACCCGGTGTGCACCTCGGTAGTGCGTACCACCGACGGCGGGACCACCTGGGTGGGCATACCGGCCCCGGTCGCCCCCCTCACCAGCGGGACGGCGGCCGGCGGCGACGGCGTGGGCCGGATCGTCTTCGCCGACCCTGCCGACGGCTGGGCGTACGGGCCCGGCCTGTGGTCGACCCACGACGGCGGCGCGACCTGGCACCGCCTGGCCCGGCCCGCCGGGGAAAGCGCGATCACCTCGCTGGTGGCCAGCGGGGACGCCGCCTACGCCGTCGGGTCGACGGCCAACGGCTCGGGGGCGCCACAGCTGTCGCGGGCGCCGGTGACCACGGACTCGTTCTCGGTGGTGGGGTCGGCGCCGGCGGGCAGCGAGGCCCGCCTGGCCGCCTCAGGCGGTCATGTGTGGGCGATCGCGGCGTCGTGGTTTGCCGTCGCCCAGGCCAGCGGGGGCGGCTTCGTCAACCGCCCCGACCCGTGCCCGGCGGGCACGTCCATCTCGGCCGTCGGGGCGTTTGCCAGCTCGGTGGTCGTCGCCTGCGCGAGCGACGCCGGCCTCGGGTCGGTCTCCAAGACGGTGCTGGTGTCGGGCGACGGCGGCAGCACCTTCGTGACCCTGCCGGCCGCACCCAGAGGGGGTGACCTGGAGGCGGTCGCCACCAACGGGTCCACGGTGGTGGTGGCGGCCTCCTCGGGGGCGTCCGAGCTCTACGCCAGGCCCGGGGCCGGTGCCGGGTGGACCACCCCCTACAGCGACCCGAGCGGCGGTGCCCCCTTCTCCGACCTGGGCTTTACCACCGCCAGCCAGGCGGTCGTGGTGGAGGGGCTGGCCGGCCCGGGGCCGGCGCCGTTCCTCTTGATGTCGCACGACGCCGGCGCCTCCTGGGCCCGGGTCAGGATCCGCTGAGCCGGGGCCACCCGGTAACCGCGGGCGGCGGCCCCGGTCCGGCGAATCACAGCACTCGGAAACACCGGTCGGAGAGCTCACCGAAAGCGTAGCGAGGGTAGAGGCCCCCGAACAGATCCCGGCAGCGCTCGCTCCACGCCAGCGCCCCCGGCGAGGACGTGCGGTGGGCCACCTGCAGTATCCCGCCCTCGTAGATCCGGTACTCGGCCCACGCCCCGGGGAAGTCCTTGGTGCAGGCCACCTCGGCGAAGGGCACGGCGGCGGCGGCCGGGAAGCGCCGCACCTTGAAGCGGTGGGTGTGGCCGGCGAAGTAGCCCACCAGGGCGTCCCGGCGGGCTACCACCTCTACCAGGCGGGCCGAGCTGTGGCGGTCGAGGGCGGCTGCTTCGTCCAGCCAGTCGCCGCCGTCCTGCCAGCAGGGGTGGTGCCCGAAGACCAGTACCGGCCCGCCGGCCCGGCCCCCGAGCTCGTCGAGCCATTCGAGCTGGCCGGGCCGGAGCCGGCCGCCGGCCCGGCCTGCCTCGGAGGTGTCGAGGACGGCCACGGTGACGCCGGGGAGCCTTACCTCCTGGACCTCGTCGCAGGCAAAGGCGGGGCCGGCCGGCCGGTTGTCGTGGTTGCCCCGGGTCACCACCAGGCGGCTGCCGAAGGGGGTCCGGTAGCAGTCCTCGAACTCCTGGTACTCCGCCGGCCGGCCGAGCGAGGTCAGGTCCCCCTTGGCCACCACCAGGTCGGGTGAGATGGCGGCGATCTCGGCGGCCGCCGCCATGTTCATCACCCGGGGATAGGGGACCGCACCCTCGGCGCTGGTCAGCACCGGCCCCAGGTCGACGCCGGCCAGGCGCCCGCACTCGACCTCGCCGAAGTGGGCGTCGTTGACGGTGGCCAGCGTGGCCAGCCGGGCGCCGGGGGGCCGGTCCAGGGTGCGGAAGGTGATACCGGCCAGCGAGTGGTGGCGCCCCGGTTCCAGGTCCTCGGCGCGGTGGACGGCGACCCCGTCGAAGACCACGGCCTCCTCGTCACTGACCGTGGTCAGCTCGGGGGGCAGGGTTCTCCTTTCCCATCCTCGTCCGGCGGCCACCACGGGCGGCCCGAGAAGCGCCACGGCGGCGTCACCCGGGCCCGGGAGGCCGCTACCTGGGGACGGGGCCATACCGCTTCCACGGCGGCCACTATGGCGGCCATCACCTCGGCGCTCGGCGCCTTGGAGAGGCGCCGTTCAGAGGGGGGCGGTTCAGAGGGGGGCGGTTCAGAGGGGCGCCGTTCAGAGAGGCGCCGTTCAGAGAGGCGCCGTTCAGAGAGGCGCCGTTCAGAGGGGGGCCGTTCAGAGAGGCGCCGTTCAGAGGGGGGCCGTTCAGAGGGGGGCCGTTCAGAGGGGGGCCGTTCAGAGGGGGGCCGTTCAGAGGGGGGCCGTTCAGAGGGGGACATTGCCGTGCTTGCGCTTGGGCGCCTCCTTGCGCTTGGTGCGCAGCAGCTCCAGGCTGGCGGCCAGGATGCCGCGGGTCTCGGCCGGGTCGATCACGTCGTCGAGGTAGCCCCGCTCGGCGGCCATGTAGGGATTGGCAAAGCGCTCGCTGTACTGCTCGACCAGCTCGGCCCGCCGCGCGCCGGGGTCGGAGGCCTCGGCCAGCTCCCGGCGGTAGAGGATCTCCACCGCGCCCTGCGGCCCCATCACCGCCAGCTCGGCCGACGGCCAGGCAAAGGCGAAGTCGGCGCCGATGCCCTTGGAGTTCATGACGACGTAGGCACCGCCGTAGGCCTTGCGGGTTACCACCTGTATCCGGGGCACGCTGGCCTCGCAGTAGGCGTAGAGCAGCTTGGCCCCGTGCCGGATGATCCCCCCGTACTCCTGGTCGATGCCGGGCATGAAGCCGGGGACGTCGACGAAGGTGACCAGGGGGATGTTGAAGCTGTCGCAGGTGCGCACGAAGCGGGCGCCCTTCTCCGAGCTCTCGATGTCGAGGACCCCGGCCAGGTTCTGGGGCTGGTTGGCGACCACGCCGACCACGTGGCCGTCGATGCGGGCCAGGCCGCAGATCAGGTTCATGGCCCAGTGGGCGTGGTACTCGACGAAGTCGGCGTGGTCGACCACGGCGGAGATCACCCGGCGCATGTCGTAGGGCTGGTTGGCGCTGGTGGGGATAATTCCGGCCAGCTCGGGGGTGGGCCGGTCGGCCGGGTCGGTGGGCTGGGTGCGGGGGGGCTGCTCCAGGTTGTTGGCCGGCAGGTAGCCGAGCAGGCGACGAACGTCGTCGAGGCAGCTCTTTTCGTCGCCGGCCACGAAGGTGGCCACCCCAGACTTGGTGGCGTGGGTCATGGCCCCCCCGAGCTGCTCCAGGGTGACGTCCTCCCCGGTGACCGTCTTGACCACATCGGGGCCGGTGATGAACATCTGCGATGTCTCGCGCACCATGAACACGAAGTCGGTGATGGCCGGGCTGTACACGGCGCCCCCGGCGCAGCTGCCCATGATCACGCTGATCTGGGGGATCACCCCGGACGCGGCGACGTTGCGCCGGAAGATGCCGCCGAAGTAGTGGAGACCGACCACACCCTCCTGGACCCGGGCGCCCCCCCCGTCGTTGATGCCGACCATCGGCACCCCGATCGAGGTGGCCAGGTCCATTACCTTGTGCACCTTCTCGCCGAACACCTCCCCCAGGGACCCGCCGTTCACGGTGAAGTCCTGGCTGAACACGCAGATCCGCCGGCCGTCGACGGTGCCGAAGCCGGTTACGACCCCGTCGGTGTAGG
>JBOGGP010000143.1:0-6684 GCA_050744105.1 Acidimicrobiales bacterium | reverse complement strand
CTCGACCCGGTGTCCTACGACCAGGTGTCCTACGACCAGGTGTCCTACGACCAGGTGTCCTACGACCAGGTGTCCTACGACCAGGTGTCCTACGACCAGGTGTCCTACGACGACCCGGCCCGTGGCGGGGGCGGACCCCCTGAGGCCGGCGCCGGGGAGCGCATCACCGTGGCCGCCCACCAGGGCCCCGACCTGCCCCACTGGGCCGACCCCCCGACGGGCGAGGTCCCGAGGATCGTCGCCGGGGGCCTGGACACGGGGGGCGGCGACGAGGAGGAGGAGGCGTGGCAGGCGCTGGCATCGGGCCGCTCCCGTTGGCGGGGTGAGGCCGGGGACTGGGACGACGTCGAGGATCTCGGGGCTCTCGGCGACGACGACACCCGGGTCGGAGCGCTCGACGACACCCGGAGCGCACACTCGGACCTCTACTCCTTCGACGAGGACTTCGAGCGCCTCGAGGAGGAGCGCTCGGGCTCCCACCCGGCCATCTCGGTGGGCGACCCGTTGCCAGGCGGCTTCGTCGACGCCGGCGGGGACCCCGACGTGCTCCCGGACCGCCCAGGCGGGCGCACCCGTCTCCCGGTCCCGGGCCGCCGTAGCCGCCCGGCGGCGGCCCGTCCCGGCGTGAGGGCCCGGCCCAGCCGGGGGGACCCGGCCGGACGCACTCGTTTCCGAGGCAACCCCGCCCGGGGGGCTCCGGGCCGGGGGAACGCGGGAGGTCCCCCGGGCGGCGGCAGCCGGGACACGGGCACCGCCACCCTGGTCGGCGGAGCCCTGGTGGCCCTGTTGCTCGTGCTTTACGCGGTCGGACCAGTCGCCCTGGTGATCCTCAGCGGGGCCGTGGTCGGCGCATCGGCCGCCGAGGGCTACGGCATGCTGCAGCGGGCCGGCTTCCGGCCCGCCACCCTGCTCGGCCTGGTCTCCTCCGTGGCGGTCGTCTTCGCCGCCTACTGGAAGGGGATCGATGCCCTGCCACTGGTCGTCTTCCTGAGCTTTGCCGCGTCGATGCTGTGGTACCTCCTCGGCATCGTCGAGGCCCGGCCTCTGGCCAACGTGGCCGTCACCAACCTGATGTTCGTGTGGGTGGGTGTGCTCGGCAGCTTCGGCGCACTGATGCTGCGGGCCCACGACGGCCGCGGCTTGTTCCTCGGGGCGATCATCACCACGGTCGGTGCCGACATCGCCGCCTTCGCGGTGGGCAGGCAGGTGGGCAATCGCCAGATGGCCCCGGCTGTCAGCCCGGGCAAGACCTGGGAGGGGGCAGCGGCCGGCCTGGTCGGCGCCCTGGTCGTGGGCGCCGTCGTGGGCAAGACCGTCGCCCCGTGGGGTGGCATCAAGCACGGCCTGGTCCTCGGCTTGCTGATTGGTGTCATCGGCCCCATCGGCGACCTGGCCGAGTCGATGGTCAAGCGCGACCTCGGCATCAAGGACTCGGGCAAGGTGCTGCCCGGCCACGGCGGCCTGCTGGACCGGTTCGACTCCATCCTGCTGATCCTGCCCGCCGCCTACTACCTGGCCTCCTACAGCCACATACTGAAGTTGTGAAGCGGGTCAGCCTGGTGGGCTCGACGGGGTCGATCGGCACCCAGGCCCTCGAGGTGATCCGATCGGCCCCGCAGAGCTACCGGGTAGTCGCCCTGGGCGCGGCCACCTCCGTGGACGCCCTGGCCGCCCAGGCCGCCGAGTTCCACCCCGAGGCGGTGGCCGTGGCCGACCCGGCCAGGGCAGCCGAGCTGTCGGCCCGGGTTCCCGCCGGCGTCGAGGTCGTCGCCGGGCCCGAGGCGTTGGCCGAGGTGGCCACCATGGGCGACGTGGTGGTCAACGGGGTGGTCGGCTTCGCCGGCCTGCCGGTGACCCTGGCCGCCCTCGGGGCCGGCCTCCGCCTGGCCCTGGCCAACAAGGAGTCCCTGATCGCCGCCGGCCCGGTGGTGCAGCGGGCCCGGCGTACCCGGGGGGCGGAGATCGTGCCCGTGGACTCCGAGCACTGCGCCATCCACCAGTGCCTGCGCGCCGTTGTAGACGGCAGCGCGATGGCCTCGCTGCCCGAGCTGACCGGCTCGCCCCTGCGGCGGATCGTGCTGACTGCCAGCGGAGGCCCTTTCCGCGGCCGTCGCCCAGCCGAGCTGTCGACGGTGACGGTCGACGAGGCGCTGGCCCACCCGACCTGGAAGATGGGGCCCAAGATCACCGTCGACTCCTCCACCCTCATGAACAAGGGCCTGGAGGTCATCGAGGCCCACGAGCTGTTCGGCGTGGGCTACGACCGCATCGAGGTGGTCGTCCATCCGCAGTCGGTGGTGCACTCGATGGTCGAGACGACCGACGGGGCCACACTGGCCCAGCTGTCGATGCCCGACATGCGCCTGCCCATCGGCTATGCCCTCGCCTACCCGGACCGGCTGGCCACGCCGTTCGGCGCCATCGACTGGCGCCACCTGGGCCGCCTCGACTTCGAGGCCCCCGACCTCGACGCATTCGCCTGCCTGGGCCTGGCCTACGAGGCCGGACGGCTGGGGGGAACGGCGCCGGCGGTGCTCAACGCAGCCAACGAGGTGGCCGTGGGCGCCTTTCTCAAGGGCATGTTGGCGTGGGTCGACATACCCTCGGTGATCGAGGAGGTGCTCTCGGCGGGGGACCTGGGCGACCCGGCCGGCGTCGACGACGTGCTGGCCGCCGACATGCAGGCCCGCCGGGCCGCCGGGGTGGCCGTGGCCCGCCGGGGCGCCGGGCCCGCCGGGGCCCGCCGGGGCGCCTCACTGGCCGGGGCCCGGCCGGGCCTGGCCGGCACCGGGGCCATCGGGAGGGCACCGGGCACCGGTACGGTGCCGGGGTGACGACCACCGCCGCTCCTGCGGGCGACCACGCCCTCCTGCCCCCGGACGAGAAGCGGGGGGCGATGGTCCGCCTGGCCCTCATCGTGGGCACCGTCGCCGTGGTCTCCGCCGTGGCCGGGGTCGGCTCCACGGTAGTCGTGGTCGCCGCCATCATCGCCATCATCGTCATCCACGAGGCCGGGCACCTGGTCGCCGCCAAGGCGTGCCGGATCAAGGTGACCGAGTACTTCGTTGGCTTTGGCCCCCGGCTGTGGTCGATCCGGAGGGGCGAGACGGAGTACGGGATCAAGGCCCTCCCCCTCGGTGGCTACTGCCGGATAGCGGGCATGAGCTCGATCGACGAGGTGGACCCGGCCGACGAGGCCCGGACCTACCGGGCCCATCCGGTATGGCAGCGGGTCCTGGTCGCCCTCGGCGGGCCGGCCACCCACTTCCTGGTCGCCTTCGGGCTGCTGTTCGCCATGTTCTTCTGGACCGGCGACAACGGCAACCTGGTCAGCTCCATCCCGGCTGGCAACCCGATCGTCGCCGTCGACGGCCTGGCCACCGGCCCGAGCCCGGCCCAGGCCGCCGGGTTCGAGGTGGGGGACCGCATCGTCGCTGTCGACGGCCGGCGCTTCGAGTCCTTCGCCCAGGTGTCGGGCTACCTCTCGGCCCACCCGGGCGACCGGCTGAGGATCGAGGTCGACCGGGGGGGCCGCCTCCTCACCTTGACGCCCACCCTCACCGATCTGTCCAAGGTCCACGTGGCCGGGCCCGATGCGCCTCCGCCGGCCGCCGCACCCAGGGGGTTCCTCGGGGTCGAGGTCAGCGGGGTCGTCCACCTGGGCCTGGCTACCTCGCTCGGGCACGCCGTCACCGGCATCGGCTCGATCGTGACCACCAACGCCGGCGCCATCCCGACGGCGCTGGCCAACACCGTCAACGACCTGGGCCACCCCGCCGCCGCCGGCACACCGAGCGGCCAGGAGAGGTTTTCCTCCCCGGTAGGCATCGTGCGCTATGCCCACCAGGCGACCCAGGCCGGCACCGGCGAGGTCCTCTTCCTGCTGGCCGACATCTCCATCTTCGTGGGCTTGTTCAACCTCCTGCCCATCCCCCCCCTCGACGGGGGCCATGTCGTGGTCGCCGCCTACGAGAAGATGCGCAGCCGGCGGGGCCAGGCCCACCACGCAGATGCCAGGAAGCTGGCCCCGTTCCTATACGCTGGGATCTTGTTGATCGTGCTGCTGGGGCTGTCCACCCTGTTCCTCGACGTCAGGGGCCTGTTGACGTGAGGGGTGTCGACGTGACCCGTTACCCTCGCCGGCTCACCCGCCGGGTCATGGTGGGCTCGGTCGCCGTCGGGGGCGACGCCCCGGTGAGCGTGCAGTCCATGACCATCACCAAGACCGCCGACGTGGACGGCACGCTGGCCCAGATCTACGCCCTGTCGGGCGCCGGCGCCGACATCGTGCGCTGCACCTGCAACGACAAGGAGGCGGCCGAGGGGCTGGCCCAGATCGTGCCCCGCTCGCCGGTGCCCATCGTGGCCGACATCCACTACCACGTGGAGATGGCCCTCGCCGCCCTCGACGCCGGGGTCGACTGCCTGCGGCTAAACCCCGGCAACCTGCGCAAGCCCGAGGAGATCAAGGCGGTGGCCCGGGAGTGCAAGGACCGGGCCGTCCCGGTCCGCATCGGGGTCAACGCCGGGTCCCTCGACGAGCGCCTGCGCAAGAAGTACGGCGGGGCCACCCCCGAGGCCCTGGTCGAGTCGGCCCAGGTCGAGCTGGCCCTCTTCGCCGAGGTCGGCTTCGACGACGTCAAGATCTCGGTCAAGGCGTCCAACGTCGCGCTCATGGTCGAGGCCTACCGCCAGCTGTCCGAGGTCGTCGACCACCCGCTGCACCTGGGGGTGACCGAGGCCGGGCCCCCGCCGGCGGGCACCATCAAGGCCACCGCCGGGATCGCCACCCTGCTCTGCGAGGGCATCGGCGACACCATCCGCTACTCCCTGACCGCTGACCCCGTCACCGAGGCCAAGGCGGGCCGGACCCTCCTCGAGGCCCTCGGCCTGCGGGAGCGAAAGGGGGTCGACCTCATCGCCTGCCCGGCGTGCGGCCGGGCCGAGATCGACGTGTACAAGGTGGCCCAGGAGGCCATGGACGCCCTCGAGGCCCGGGACATCCCCCTCCAGGTGGCGGTGATGGGATGCGTGGTCAACGGCCCGGGCGAAGCCCGTTCGGCCGACCTGGGGATCGCCGCCGGCCGCCACCGCGGCCACCTCTTCATCCAGGGCAAGATCGTCAGGGTGGTCCCCGAGGCCGACATGGTCTCGGCCCTGGTCGAGGAGGCCGAGAAGCTGGTCAAGGAGGGTGCCGCCGCCCGCCTGGCCGCCGCTGAGTCGGGCGCCGCCGCCGAAGCCGAGGCGGACCGCCTGGCCCTGCTCGACCTGCGGGGCGCCGACGCCAACCTGGTGGAGGACAAGGTGGCGCTGATCGAGAAGCACCTGCGGGACGAGGGCCACTCGTAGCGGTCGTGGCGGTCGTGGCGACTCTCTCCGAGCCCGGCCTGGCCGACCGACGCAGAGTTGGTGAAAGGGGCGACCGTGTGCTCCCTACGGGCGGCGGTGCCCTTCGCTTCGTCAGGTGGGTCGGGTCGGGGACGTCGATTTGGTGATGGGAAGCTCGGCGACGGTCACACCATCGTAGGTGTCGCCGCTCAAGGGCACGGTCCTACAGCATACGACCCGTTGGGGTACCTCGGAGTCCTCGACGACTGGACCGCTCGCCGGCGTGAAGAGCACAAGCCGGGGGCCGGGTGCGTGACGGCCCTCCTCCTCCGCCACCCGCAACGTAAACGGTGGCTGCGTCCGGTGCTCTGCGCGCATGCGGCCACGCTCGACCATCGCCACGCCGGCCGCCCCCCTGCCGTCCACTCGGGCGCCGGGCACAGGCCACGCTGGCGCCAGTGGTCTACAGTGCTGCGGGCCACGCCGGGTTCCGCCAGCGGGCAGGTCTTGCAGGCGTCGGCGAAGCTGGCGGTGCCGCTGGCGTCGCGGTGGCGGCGCAGGGTCACGGTCACCCCGGCTGGGCAGGTGACCGTCCCGGCCTCCAGGTCGATACCGAAGCGGTCCGTGGCGAAGCGCCCGCCGGACGCGGCCGGCGGCTGGGTGCGACATCCCGAGTCGATCCCGGCATCTTCGAGCAGCGACTGGAACTCGCCGCTGCCATAGGCGGAGTCGCCGTACACCTTGGGTCGCTGGCCCTCGGCGCCGGGGCCCGAGCCGGCCGGGAGGTCTTCGCTCGCCCGGCCAGCTGCGTCGTCGGCCTCGTCGGCTGCCCTGGCCGCCTCGGCCTCCGCCGCCAGGTTGTCCGGGAGCGACACGACGCGGTCCTCGTCCTGGTCGTCGGTGTCGTCGGCCTCGGTGTCGTCGGCCTCGGTGTCGTCGGCCTCGGTGTCGTCGGCCTCGGTGTCGTCGGCCTCGGTGTCGTCGGCCTCGGTGTCGTTGCAGGACCATCACCACCGCCACCACCGACGGCGGGACCGACCGCCGACCCCGCTCGGAGAACAGATCGGCAAAGAGCTCGTCGGGGAACAGCACGTCGCGCTCTCGGTGCAGCAGCCCATACTAAGACGAGCGTTGCTTCGTTGACTCTGTTAGGTCTTGACCAGCGTGAATACTCAGAATTCAGTCAACGAAGCAACGCTCGCCTTGGGTACACCGAGCCGGCACTCAACGTTGTCCGTGGCCATGTAAAAGTACCCACTGGTGGCCAAGTCGAAGTCCCCAGTGGTGGCCGGTTTCGGTCCCCCACTGGTGGCCAGGCAAAAGTCCCCGCCCCTCGCTGAGCATCCACCACCTGTG
>JBOGGP010000142.1:0-6716 GCA_050744105.1 Acidimicrobiales bacterium | reverse complement strand
TGTGGCCGCCGGACTACGCCACCGGGAGCCCGCGCTTCGTGCCGTTGCCGGCGTGAGCGCTCCCGCTCACCAGCTACGGTTCCGGCCGGTCGGGACGGCAACGATGGTGGGCGGCCTCGGCGTCGCTGTGGTCCTGCGAGCCCTGCTCTCGGTCGGCCGGGGGCCTGGCGCGCCCGCCGCCGCGCTGGTCTTTGCCGCGTTTCTGAGTGTGTTGGCTGTGGCCGGCGGTTGGCGGCCGGGCCCGCCGGTCGGGCGCGGGGACCACCCGAGCGGGCAGTTGGGTTCGGGCTCCCCTCGTGAAGGGGAGACCAGCATCCAGGCACCCCGAGCGGGTCGGGGAGTCCTGGCCTGGGGTGCGCTCGGGGCCGCCGGCCTGGTCGCCGGACCTGTCCTACGGGCGACGACGGCGGGTGCCCCGCACCGAGGAGGCGCCACCGGCTTGGTTGCCTGGGCCGTGGTGGTGGCCACGGTGGTGGCCGGTGAGGAGATCCTCCTGCGGGGGGCGCTCTGGCAGTCACTGGCCCCCCGGCTCGGGACATCGGCCACCGTTGCGGTCACGGCGACACTCTTTGCCGCGCTGCACGTGCCCCTCTACGGGCTGAAGGTGCTTCCCTTGGACCTGGCCGCCGGGGCGTGGCTCGGGATGCTGCGGGCGGCCAGCGCTTCGGTCGGGGCGCCGGCGTTGGCCCACCTGGTCGCAGACTGGTCCGGCTGGTGGCTGGGCTGAAGCGCCAGCGGGCCGGCGTTGTGTGCCTGGCCCTGGCCGGAACCGTATTGTCGGCGGGCTGGGTCACGGGGATCTTCGGCGCTGCCCCTCCCGTATACGACGGGCTACCGCTTCCTTCCGAGCCCTACCGATACCTCCAGCCGCCACGGGGCCTGGCGACGACAGGGCCACCCGGCTCTGTCACCGAGACCGTAACAGCCACGACCGGGACCGGGACCGGGATCGAGCCCTCGACCACCGAGACCCCGCCGCAGGCATCGGTCATTCTGACGACCAGCTCTTTCACGGTGGCGGCGGGCGCTGCCGTCGTAGTTCGGATCCGCGCCGTCCCTCCCCCGCGGCCGCCCTCCTCGGGACAGTTCGACGGCAACGTGTACCAGTTCTCGGCGTCGACCGCTGGTGCGCCAGTGGCCCTGGCCTCTGGAGCCACGGCCACAATCGTCCTACGCTCCTCGGGCTCGCCCGGTACGCCCGTCCTCGAAGCATTCGACGGGTCCGCCTGGCACGCCTTGCCTACCACGGCCGTCCCTCCACTCGAGTATGCGGCCCCGGTGCCCGACCTGGGCGACTTCGCCCTCGTGCTACTTCCCGGGGCGGCCGCCGTGGCCCGGGCCTCCGCTCGGGGCTCGGGGTTGATAACCGCGGTGGTCATAGGGGTAGTCCTGGTCACCGTCGGCGGCCTGCTGAGCCTGATCCGGCGCTCCCGCCGGCGGAGCGCATAGGGCGTCGCTACGTATGGTGTCCATCTCAAGTCCGCTATTCAGGACTTGCCGGCGCTATCCTGTGGTAACCGGTTCGCGCTCACCGACCCTGGGCGGTGTCGGGCCTTGCTTCCTCCGTCGGCCCAGAAGCACCAGCACGAGCACGGCGCCGGCGGCGGCGAAGCCGCCGAACACCGCGGCCAGGATGGGCGCCAGGTTGGAGCTGCTGGAGGGCAGCGGCGCGAACTGGGCCACGTCGGCAAAGACGTCCTGGGTCTCGGCCGTCGGGTTGCTAAGGCGGGTGTCGGCCCATCCGACGGCCGCGTACTGGTTGGCCGAGGCCACCCCCGGGGGCTGGCGGACGTCGGAGTTGCCGCTCACCCCGAGGGTGTAGTTGATGGACTGGTCGGTGACCCGGACGTTGGGAGCCCAGGTGGCCCCGTCGTCGCTCGAATAGGTGTAGAAGACGTCTGGCGAAAAGCCGTGCTGCAGTCGGAAGTCGAACCACACGACGTCAACCCGGCCGTCGGGCGCTACGCCGAGGGCCGGCAGGTAGACGGTGTTCTCGGGCACCGTGGCGTCGTCGATGACCACAACCGGGCTCCAGGTCCGGGCACCGTCGATGGACCGGGTAAAGAGGATGTTGCTCTCGCCTGCCTGCTGGTTGGGCGAGGCCTGGTAGGCGAGCAGGAAGGTCCCCTGAGTGCCCCCCTTGGCGCTCCAGGCGATGGTCGGGAACTCGGTGACGTCCTCGGGAGCGGTGGCGGCTGAGACGGTCCAGGTCTTGCCATGATCCGTCGAACGAGCGGCCAAGAGGGGCTTGGGCTGGCTCGGACCGGGGATCCGGGTCCCGCTGGGCGTGCCCGCTGACGAGACCGCCACCACCGAGCCGTTGACGCCGGCGGCCAGGATCGGCGAGCTCATCACGAGCGGGTAGTTGGTCCCGCTGACATCGAGGGTCACCTGGGAGAACGTGCTCAGGTTGACCGCCTTGGCGAAGGTGACGCCGCCGTCCATCGAGGCGGCCACCATCGACCCACTGGTCGACACCGCCCCTTTCAGGTTGGGGTAGCTCTGGCGCCAGCCCACGTACACGACATCCTTGGGCCCCGATGTGTCCACCGCCACGGACGCCACGGGGGCGTCGCGGGTGACAGCGGCGCCGGTCAGGCCCCGGGTGCCGTCGACGATGGTGGTCGACCAGCTATTGCCCAGGTCGGTGGAGCGGGCCAGGAGCATGCTGTTGTTCTGGGCCTGGTAGCCCCCACCACCATCGGCGTTGTCGTAGCCCGAGAGGGCGTAGTACAGGGTGCTGTTGCGGCCCCAGGCGATGGGCGACTGGGTTAGACCGCCGCCGACGTTGGTGCAGAACGGGTAGGAGCCCGGGGCAGGGAGGGCGGAGAGGATGTGCCAGGTCCTCCCTGTGTCGGTGGAGCGGGCCAGGTAGCAGACCCGGGTACGCAACTCAGCGGTGGCGGCTACGATGATGCGCGGGTTCGACGGGTCGGCCAGCATCACCGGGCCGGTGAATGCCCTGGTGGGGACCGGCTCGTCCTTCGTGACCTGGGCCGCCTTGGTCAGGCGGATGATCTTGGCCGCCTGGGCCTGGAAACTGGCCGCCGCAGGCGCCGTGGTCTGGGCGTGGGCCACTCCGGGTACCGCCAGGGTCATGCCGGCCATTGCGCCGACGACGGCCCAGCCGCGCCAACTGTGAAATGTCATGCTTGATTCCCCCCTGGGCCACCGGATGACGTTGGCCGGTTTGCGTGGAGCCGAATTCTGTGGAGCCGAGCGAGTGTCAGGGCGTCTGCCGAGGCCCGGGGGCCTTGACGGACTCCGCCTCCCCACGGCGGCGCCGGGAGGCCACCAGCGACATGGAGCCGGCCAGGAAGACCAAGGCTGCCGCGACTGCGAGCGAGATCACGATCAGCGTGCCGACGCCGGTGCCCGAGTTGGTGATCACGGTCACCGGCCGTGCCGGCGACGCCGTGCTTGACGTTGAGTTGCCCACGTCGATGATGGCCCGGGCCGGCACCCCAGTGTTCGAACCGTCGTTACTGCCGTCGGCTGTAGCGGCCGCCTCGGTGGCGACCAGGACATGCTGGCCGCCGGAGACGGCTGCCGGCAGCGTCACGACCTTGCTGAAGTCACCAATGTGGTCGAGGGTCGCCGTACCTAGCACTGCGCCGTCGATCGAGTCGAGGTGGATCACGACTGGGTTGGTGCCGAACTCAAACCCGATTCCGCTGACCGTCACCGCACCCCCGGGCTGCACGGTGGCCAGGTTGGTGGTGATGCCAGCCAGCGACAGGCAGGCCCAGGCCGCCGACGCCGAAAGGAGAAGACCGACGCCAGCAATGGCTGTGGCCATGGTCACCTTGCGAAACGATAGTTCCATGAGTTAGTAACTCCCTCCCCGAGGCAACATTCCGGCCAGGCGCAAACGCGCAAACAGTACTTCCCGATTGCCCGTTTTCCCTCGCCAGTATTTCCCGTGGTGGCGTCCGTCGCAATAGGTGTAGCGCGCACCTACCGTCCAGGAGGTCTGGGGCGAGGGCCGGCGCATGGCCCGGGTGGTGGCCTCCACGGCCTGACCGCCCCCGCCTACCGCCCCCCGCCTACCGCCCCCCGCCTACAGGTAACCGAGACGGCGGCCTGTCGGGCAGAAGTCGACGAGGGTGCAGTCGCCGCAGCGAGGCCGCCGGGCCCCGCAGACCCGCCGGCCGTGCAGGATCATCCGCAGGCTGAGCGCGCCCCAGTCGGCCCGCCGCACCAGGGCGCAGACCTGGGCCTCGATCTTGACCGGGTCGGTGCTCGCCGTCAGGCCCAGCCTCCCGCTCAGCCGGGTCACGTGGGTGTCGACGGGAAGGCCGGGAGCCCCGAAGCCAACGCTGCGGACCACGTTGGCCGTCTTGCGCCCCACGCCGGGCAGCGTGACCAGGTCGGCCAGAGCCGTCGGGACCTCGCCCCCGAAGCGGGTGACCAGGGCCTCCCCCAGGCCCACCAGGCTGGCCGCCTTGGCCCGGAAGAAGCCGGTGGGGCGGATCAGGGCCTGGAGCTCGGCGGGGTCGGCGGCGGCCAGATCCACCGCCTTGGGGTAGCGGTCGAAGACGGCCGGGGTCACCTGGTTGACCCGGGCGTCGGTCGTCTGAGCCGACAGCACGGTGGCCACCAGCAGCTGGAAGGGGCCGTCGAAGTCGAGCTCGCACAGCTCGGCGGCCGTGCCCGGGTACTCGGCCCCGAGGCGCTCGGCGGTCAGCCGGGCCCGACCTCCCGGCGTCCTGGGCCCCGCCACCGGTCCAGGTTACCAAGGCGAGCGTTGCTTCGTTGACTGCATTTTGAGTATTCACGCTGGTCAAGACCTCAACGGAGTCAACGAAGCGACGCTCGTCTTAGGTAGCGGCCGTTCCGACAGCCCGGGCGTGCCTGGCGGTCAGCTGGCCGTCGGCCTGGGCACGCCCCGGTAGCGTGCCGGCGTGTCCCGCATCGAAGTGAAGCGCCACCTGGGGCCGCGGGACATCCAGGCGGTGCAGGAGCTCCTCGACGCCGCCACCGCCGCCGACGCCCATCCCGCCCTCGACGAGCACAGCTGGCTCGACCTGGTACAGGGAGGACGGGAGGGCTTCGCCGGCCTGGTGGCCACCGAGGCCGGCCACGACCACCCGGTCGGCTACGCCCAGGTCAGCCGGGGACCGGACAGCTGGGGCCTGGAGTTTGTGGTCGATCCCCATCACCGGGTGCCGGGCAGCACCATCGGGGCCGATCTGGTCGCCGCCGCCGCCGACGTCATCCGGGCCGAGGGGGGTGGGCACCTGCACCTGTGGGTAAGCCAGCCCCGCCCCGAGACGGAGCGGGCCGCGGTGGCCATCGGCCTTCGCCCCGGCCGCGTCATCTACCAGATGCGCCGGTCCCTGCCGGTGGACCCGTTGCTTCTCGGGCCGGCCGGGCTGCTGCCCACCCGGCCGTTCCGGCCCGGGGTCGACGAGGAGGCCTGGCTGGAGGTCAACAACCGCGCCTTCGACTGGCACCCCGAGCAGGGGGGCTGGGACCTCGACACCATAAAGGGCCGGGAGCGCCAGGCCTGGTTCGACCCCGACGGCTTCCTCGTCCACCAGGTCGGCACCCGCATCGCCGGCTTCTGCTGGACCAAGGTCCACCCCGACCGCCATCCCGCCCTGGGCGAGATCTACGTGATCGCCGTCGACCCCGACTTCGCCGGCGCCGGCCTCGGCCGGCGCCTGGTCCTCGCCGGCCTCGACCACCTGGCCCGTCACGGAGTGACGGTCGGCATGCTCTACGTGGACGCCGACAACGCCGGGGCGGTCAAGCTCTACGTCGACCTGGGCTTCGTGGTCGACCACATCGACCAGGCCTACGTCGGCGACGTCTAGCCCTTCTGGTAACGACGGGCCACGGACGGCTTCAGCTGCTCGGGTGGGCACCCCGGCCCGGGGACCCGAAGCTACGACGGCGCGATCCCACCAGCAGGCCGAGGCCGAGCAGGGCCAGCAGGCCGCCGGCACCGATTAGGGCCCACGAGGCGGCCGAGCCGGCCGACCGGCCGACCGCCGCGCCCGACAGGGCGGCGGGGTGCGCCTCCACCCGGGTGAAATAGGCGTCGTCGACGGCCGTGGGCTCCCGGCTGTTGCGGCTGTCCGCCCACGACACGTACAGGGCGTCGTTGGTCGAGGCCATCCCGATCGGCGCGAACAGCCGGTCCGAGAACGTGACCCCGTACACGTCGTCGATCGAGCGATCGCTCACCCGGTAGTCGGCCGACCAGGTCCTTGCGCTGTCGAGGGACGACGAGGCGTAGACGTCGAAGAGCCGCTCGGTCGTGCTGGTGCTGTCCAGGGTCGGCGCACCCGAGAAGATGGAGCCAGTCCGCTGCGGGTCGCTGCGGAAGTCGTCCCAGGCGACGTCCACCCTGCCGTCGGGTGCCACGCTGATGCCCGGCGAGTAGGCGTCGGAGCGGGCGTGGGCCGCCGGGTCGACCAGGTCCACCGGCCGGGTCCAGGTGGCTCCGCCGTCGGCAGAGCTGGAGAGGTAGATGGTCGACTTGACGGCGGTCCCTTTCGGTCCGTCCTGGTTCCAGGCGACGTAGAGCTTGCCGGTCCCAGGGTCGACAGCCGCCACCGGCGGGTCGACGAAGGACGTGCCGGCGCCGTTGGGCACGACCCGGGCCTTCCAGTGGACGCCGCTGTCGGACGAGGTGAACTCGATGAAGCGGTCGACCGGCGACGGGCCGCTCGAGGCGCGCGGCGGCGACTCCTCGGAGAAGGCGTGGA
>JBOGGP010000141.1:0-6735 GCA_050744105.1 Acidimicrobiales bacterium | reverse complement strand
ACCCTGCCCCCCCCGCCGGCCTCCGCCGCCCCAGCCGGGGCCCTGCCCCCCCGGCCGGCCTCCGCCGCCCCAGCCGGGGCCCTGCCCGGCCACGCCGGGTCGTGGCCCACGGTCAGGTGGGGCACCACCTCGTCGAACTCGTCGCCCCACGGCGGCGTGTCGAAGCGGGCCGCCAGCCTGGCGGTCAGGGCCAGGAAGGGCTCGGCGGGCTCGGGGCCCAGCCACAGCACCCGCCGGCCGAACCAGCCCACCGTGGCCAGGCAGAAGTCGAAGGCCTTGACGTCGGCCAGGACGTCGGCCAGGCGGGCGAAGTCCGGCTCCACCAGGCGGTCAGGGGGGAGCCAGGGCACTATCAGGGTTATGTGAGCGGGTACGCCCTCGGGGGCAACGGGGTCGTACGCCAGCCGCCAGCGCCGGACGAGGGGCTCGGCGGCCGGCACCGGGACCAGGAGCGCGGACTGCACCCGCCCGCCGCTCGCACCCGTCGCCTTCATGCCCCCTCCGGGCCGGCCCGCCGGGCACTGGGTCGCATCCGGCGCCCCTCGCCGGGCTGCTTGGGGAAGTTGGGCGGCCACGGAGCATCGCCGAGGCCGCCCTCCTCGTCCCGCCGGGCCAGGTCCAGCAGCGGCTCGAGGGATGCGGCCAGGCCGTCGCCGGCGGCCGCCGGGTCGCCGATCCGGGCGAAGCGGCCGGGGACGGTGGCGACGGTGAGGTCGTCCAGCTCGACGTCGGGCACCTCCTCCCAGCGCAGCGGGGCCGACACCCGGGCATTGGGCGTGGCGCGCACCGAGTAGGCGCTGGCCACCGTGCGGTCCCTGGCGTTCTGGTTGTAGTCGAGGAACACCCGCTGGCCCCGCTCCTCCTTCCACCACTTGGAGGTGGCCAGGTCGGGGTGCCGGCGCTCCACCTCCCGGGCCAGGGCCAGCGCCGCCCGGCGCACGTCGAGGAAGCCCCAGCGCGCCTCGATGGGGATGTTGACGTGGATGCCCCGGCTCCCCGACGTCTTGGGAAACCCGCTCAGGCCCAGCTCGTCGAGGATCTGGCCAACCGCCAGGGCCACCCGGCGCACGGCGTCGAAGCCGACCCCGGGCATGGGGTCGAGGTCCACCCGCAGCTCGTCGGGATGGTCGAGGTCGTCGTCGCGCACGGCCCACGGGTTGAGGTCGAGGCAGCCCAGGTTGACCGCCCACAACAGGTGGGCGGCATCGGCCGGGCACAGCTCCTCGGCGGTACGCCCGGAGGGGAAGCTCACGGTCACGGTGCGCAGCCACTCCGGGCGCCCGGCCGGCACCCGCTTCTGGAAGAAGGGCGGACCGCCGGCGCCGTCGGGGTAGCGCTTGAGCACGGTTGGCCGCCGGTAGCAGCCTCGAAGGGCGCCGGGGGCCACCGAGATGTAGTACTCGACCAGGTCGAGCTTGGTCACCCCGACGGCCGGGAAAAAGACCTTGGTCGGGTTGGAGACCCTCACCTCCCTGCCCGAGATGGCGACGGTGACGTGGTCGGTCATTCCCGCCGCCCCTGGGCCGGGGCCGGCCCCCTTTCTCCTCCCGGTCGATTCACGGACCGGCGGCAAACACCTCGGCCAGCTCCGAGGGCACGGCCACGTCGAGCTGGTCGAACCTGGCGCTGGTCGCCTCCCGCTCGGGCCGCCAGCGCCGGAAGCGGGCCGTGTGGCGCAGGCGCCGCCCCTGCAGGTGCTCGAACGCCGCCTCCACCACCAGCTCGGGGCGCAGGGCCACGAAGCTCAGGTCCTTGCCGGCGTTCCACCGGCTGGGCGGCCCGGCACGGCCGCCCGACCAGCCCGCCCACGGGTGGTCCTCGCCGGGCGACAGCCGGTAGGCCCCGAGGTGGCCCACCAGCTCGATCCGCATGGCGGCGGCAAAGGCGCCGATGACCCCGACGTGGTGCAGGTGCCCGGCGCCGTCGTAGAGCCCGAGCATCAACGACCCGACGCCCCCCCCGGCGTCCTCCCCCCCGGCACCGGCCCCGCTGTCGCCGGCGCCGGCCCGGTACCAGCGGAAGCCGGCCACGACGAAGTCGGCCGTGCGCTCGTGCTTGACCTTCCACATGGCCCGCTGGTCGGGCAGGTAGGCCAGGTCGGCCCGCTTGGCCACCACCCCGTCGAGCCCGGCGCCCTCGAAGCGGGCGAACCAGCCGGCGGCCACCTGGCGGTCGGTGGTGGCCGGGGTCACGTGGACCGGGCGCCGGGCACCGGCCAGAGCCTCGGTGAGCCCGGCCCGGCGCCGGGCGAAGGGCCACGCCCGCATGTCGGTGCCGTCCAGCGCCAGCAGGTCGAAGGCCACCAAGGACGCCGGCGTGGACGCCGCCAGCATCTCCACCCGGGAGGCGGCCGGGTGGATGCGCTGGGACAGGGCGTCGAAGTCGAGGCCGGCCTCCCCGGCGACGACGATCTCGCCGTCGACCACAACCCGGGGCGGCAGGTGGAGGCGCACTGCCGCCACCACGTCGGGGAAGTAGCGGGTGAGCGGCCGCTCGTTGCGGCTGGCCAGCTCCACCTCGTCGCCGTCGCGGAACACGATGCAGCGAAAGCCGTCCCATTTGGGCTCGTAGATGGTGTCGCCACCGGGCAGCTCCCGGACCAGCTTGGCCAGCATCGGGGCCATCGGCGGCATGACGGGGAGATCCACTGGGAGCGAGCTTAGGTTTGCCCGCCGGCCCTCTCCAGATGGGCCGCTATGGCCAGGGCCGACGGCAGGTCCTCGATGTCCTCCAGCGGCCGGGGCAGGGCCAGGCTCCAGTTGGGCCACTCCCCGGTGGTCCCGGGCATGTTCGGCCGCTCGGCCACCCCGCAGGCGTCCTCCAGGGTGGCGCTGAGCACGGCGCAGGGGGCGGTGGCGAGCAGGGCGTAGGCCCGCTCGACCGCCACCTCAACCCCGGCGCCGGCGCTGGTGCCGGCCCACTGCTCCAGCCGCTGCCTCATGGCGGCCGAGCCCTCCTCGTTGGGGGCCAGCCCGAGGGCCCGCTGGGCCTCCAGGTCGGACCCGGTCCAGGCGCCGGCCACCGTGGGCAGGTCGTGGGTGGTCACCGCCCCCAGGGCCTGGACCGGCCAGAGGGGCGGCCGCTGCGGCTCGAACCACAGCAGGCGGTAGGACAGGACGCCCCGCTCGGCCAGCTCGGCGCGCACCGAGTCCTCGACGGTGCCCAGGTCCTCCCCCACCACGTAGGCGCCGGCCCGCTGGGCCTCCAGGGCGACGATGTCGAGCAGGTCCGACGCCGGGTACTCGACGTAGGCGCCCTCCGACGCCGGCCTGCCCTCGGGGATCCACCACAGCCGGAAAAGCCCCATGACGTGGTCCACCCGCAGGCCGCCGGCGTGGCGCAGGCCGCCACGGATGGTCTGCACGAACGGCTCGTAGGCCCCGGCTCGCAGCCTCCAGGGGTCGAAGGGCGGCAGGCCCCAGTCCTGGCCCCGGGTGTTGTAGTCGTCTGGTGGCGCTCCCACCCGCATCCCCGGGGCGAAGCTGTCCTGCCACAGCCAGCTGTCGGCGCCGCCGGCGTCGACGCCGATGGCCAGATCCGCCACCAGGGACAGCGGGGCGGCGGCGGCCGCCAGCTGCCGGTCCAGGTGCCACTGGAGCCAGGCAAAGAACCGGATGCGGCGCCGGCCGGCCCCCGAGGCGGCGAAGGGGCCCACCCCTGCTCCGTCGGGGCGGCGCAGCGACTCCGGCCAGCCTTGCCAGGGCCGGCCGTAGCGCTCGGCCAGGGCGCACCAGGTGCAGAACCCCTGGAGGGCCGCACCGCCGCCGGCCACGAAGTCGTCGAGGCCGGCGCCGCCCGACGCCTCGAAGCGGGCGAAGACCGCCTCGAGGGCGGCCACCTTGAGGGCCCAGACCCGGTCCCGGTCGATGTGGCGGGTCTCGTTGAGGGCCCGGCCGGCGGCGGCGGCGGCGGCGACCTCGGCCACCTCGCCGGAGCCGGCCACGTCCTCCACCCGCAGGTACAGCGGGCTGGGGAAGCAGCGGCTGCAGGGGAGGTACGGGCTCGGCTCCTGGGGGACGCCGGGGGCGGCGGCGTGCAGCGGGCTGACCAGGGCCATGGTGGCGCCGAGAGACGCCGACCACCGGGCCAGCTCGGCCAGGTCGGCCAGGTCACCGATCCCCCAGCTGGACCGGGACCGGGCGGCGTAGAGCTGGGCCGCCCACCCCCACTGCGGGGCCCTGCCGGGCGGCGGGCAGCGGCCGGGGCTTACGATGACCGGCCGGGGCTGGCCGCCGTCGGGCACCAGGCGGTAGTAGCCGGCGGCCACGTCGGGCGGAAGCCGGCCGGCGCCTCCGTCGCCCACCCGGCACTCGCTGCCGTCGTCGCCGACCAGCCATCCGGGGGGCAGGCGGGCGCCGGGGCGGTCCAGCCTCACCACCACCGGCCCCGCCCCGCTCGGGCGAGACGCCGCGCCAGGCGAGGACGGCCGGCCGGCGGACATCGACTCGACGATGGCGTCGACGGTGGCCGCCGGCACCTCCTGGCGGCGGCCGCGCGAGTCGACCCACCACCTGGCCACCCCCCAGCGGGACGGATCCGAACGGTCCGGAGGAGCTGTCAAGGGCAGATCTCCCACCCGGTCGGGGCCGGCCTACCCTGGCCCGGTGCCTTCAGCGCAGCGCGGCGGGCCGGCTGCCCCACCCCTGAGCCGGCGAGAGCCGCTCCGGCGGGAGCGTCTGGCGCAGCCGGATCCGGGTTCCCCCTTGTCCTGTGGGCGATTCCACCTCGACGGCGCTGACCAGCCGGCGCATGATCTCGATGCCCCGCCCTCCGCCGGCCAGGCGACCCCGGGGGGCCACGCTCTGGGCGATGGGCTCGAAGCCCACGCCGTCGTCGCTCACGTCGACCACCACCTCCCCGGGCTGGAGCTGGAGGGCCAGCCGGAACGTGCCCCGGCCCTCGGGGAAGGCGTGCTGGACGACGTTGTTGCACGCCTCGGCGATGGCCATGACCAGGTCGTCGCGCAGGGGGGCGGGCAGGCCGGCGTCCTCCAGCCATCCGGCAACCGCCCGCCGGGTGGTGCGCACGTAGGAGTGGAGCGTGGGAAGGACCAGATCGATGGTGAGGGGCACCTTGGTCGACTGCGTGGGCGGACGTCGCCGGTGGCAACCGTTGGAACGGGAGCCTAACCCGGCGGAGGTCGCCCCGGTAGCCCTTCCGTGGCCGGGCGTCGACCGGCCGGGCGGCGGCAGGCCGGGGCCGGCGGTACGGCTGGGGACCTCGGTGGTCAGGGCCGGGACCTGCTCGTGGGCCGATCGAGCCCTGGTCGCCTCGGGCCGGTTCTACCCCCGGCGGACCATGTCGGCGGCGGAGCGCCTGGCGTGGTACGGCGGCCGGCTCCCCCTGGCCGAGCTCACCACCACCTACCGCTACCCGCCCACCCCCGAGGTGTGCGCCCAGTGGGCGGCCCGGGCCCCCGACGGCCTGGTCTTCGACGTGCGAGCGTGGTCGCTGCTGGGCGGCAACCCGACGTTCCCCGACTCCCTGTGGCCCGACCTCCAGGACCAGGTGCTGCCCGCCTGCCGGCCCCGGCGCCGCCTGTACCCGGGCCACCTGCCCTCCGCCGCCCTCGACGAGTGCTGGGCCCGCTTCGCCGGCGCCGTCGCCCCCCTGCGCCGGGCCGGCCGGCTGGGGGCGGTGATCATCCAGTACCCAGGATGGTTCTCGCCCCGTCCGGAGGCGTGGGCCGAGCTGGAGCGGGCGGCCCGGCGGCTCCCCGGCCAACACGTCGCCGTCGAGCTGGGCAACCCCAGGTGGTGGGAGGGGGACGCGTGCGAGACCACGCTCGAGTTCCTCGAGCACCGGGACCTGGCCGTGGTGTGCCACGACGGCCCGGGCACCGGGCCAGGCACCAGCGTCGTGGCCGCCACCACCGACCTCGCCGTCGTGCGCTTCGTCGGCCGGCCGGCACCGGGCGAGGACCGCTGGACGACCCCTTACCGCTACACCGGCGAGGAGCTGGAGGGCTGGGTCCCGCGCATCGTGGACCTGGCGTCGTCGGCCTCGGAGGTGCACCTGCTGGTCGACACCGGCCCGGGCCCGGGCGCCGTGGAGGCGGCTACCACCCTCCTCGGGCTGGTCGAGGCAGAGGGGAAAGGGCCTCCCCGTCGGGGTGCACCGGGGCCGGGGGCACGGCCCGGTCCCCGTCAGGGGCCCTCGGGGGCTCCCTCCACCAGCGCCGAAGCCACCACCGAGCCGTGATGGCAGACCATCCGCCACTCCCCGCTGTCCTGGCGCACGAAGATGTTGAGGGTGGCGATCGTCACCCCGCCCTGGACCTGGCCGAGGAGGTTCTCGTCGACGGAGATCCACGCAGTGTCGCCCGAGAGCACCGCCCGCTCCTCGGTGAGCACGAACTGGAGGTGCTCGGGCTGCTGGAACAGCGAGAAGTAGGACGACGCGATCGGGCCCCAGCCCCGCAGCGTCGACCACCCCGGATGGGTGCAGACGGCCCGGGCCGAGCGCTCCCACAGGGCCGACATGGCGTCGAGGTCCCGGCCCTCGAATGCGTCGTAGTACTCCCGGTTGGCCGAGATCACCGCCTGGTCGGCTCGCATGTCCCGCCGACGGTACTACCGGGCGGCAAGGGCGCCGGGCGGGGCCGGCGCCGGCCGGCGGTCGGGCTCCACACCTCCGCCGGTGCTCGGCGTTCCACGGCGCCGGCGGGGCCGGCGCCGGCCGGGATCCCGGTCGTGGTCACCGCGCCTCGGTAGCCTCGGCCGGCGATGAGCCTGC
>JBOGGP010000140.1:0-6737 GCA_050744105.1 Acidimicrobiales bacterium | reverse complement strand
ACAGCAGCAGGCGGATGCCGGCGCCCGACGCCAGGGCGCCGATGCGGGCCAGGTCGGTGGCCCGGCCGTCGACCGGGGTCAGGTCGATCTTGAAGTCCCCGGAGTGGAGGACGACGCCCTGGGGGGTGTGGAAGGCGGTGGCGAAGCCATGGGGGACGGAGTGGGTCACCGGGATGAACTCCACGTCAAACGGGCCGATCTGGCGGCGCTCGCCGTCGGCCACGGCGTGGAACGACGTCCGGTCCAGCAGGCCGGCCTCCTCGATCCGGCTGCGGGCCAGGCCGAGGGTCAGCGGCGAGCCGTACAGGGGGAACGACAGCTCCCGCAGCAGGAACGACAGGCCGCCGCAGTGATCCTCGTGCCCGTGGGTGAGGATGCAACCGTCGATACGGCCGGCGTTGTCCCGGAGGTAGGTGAAGTCGGGCAGGACCAGGTCGACCCCGGGCATGTCCAGGTCGGGGAACATCAGCCCGCAATCCAGCATCATGATGCGCCCGCCGACCTCGACGCAGGCGCAGTTGCGACCGATCTCGCCCAGTCCCCCGAGGAAGACGACCCGGACGGGGTCAGCCACCGGTGCGGGCGGGGGGTCGGTGCCGGAGATGGGAAAGGACCTCCCCGGCGCGGTGGTCGAGCCCGGCGGGGGCAGGGCCGAGCGGGGGGCGGCACTCCCCGGCCGGCAGGCCGAGCGCCCTCAGGATGGCCTTGGTCGGCAGCGGGTTGGGGGCCTCGTCGCTCGACTGGAACTGGTGGCTCTCGACGAGAAGGGCGTTGACGGCCCTCGCCTGGTCGACGTCGCCCTTGTCGTAGGCCGTGATCATCTCCTTGACCTCGCCGGCGGCCCAGTGGGACTCCACCGATATGACGCCGGCGGCACCCACCGCCAGCAGGGGCAGCGTGTCGGCGTCGTTGCCGCTGTAGAGCTCGAAGCCCGCTGGCGCCCGGGCCAGCAGGGCCGCCGACGCCGAGGGACGGCCGGTGGCGTCCTTGACCCCGACGATGGCGCCGGCCGCGGCCAGGCCCAGGATGGTCTCGGGCTCGAGGTGCCGCCCGGTCCGCGACGGGATGTCGTAGGCCAGGACGGGCAGGTCGCTGGCCGAGGCCATGGCCTGGATGTGAGCGGCAATCCCGGCCTGGGACGGCCGGCTGTAGTAGGGGGTGACGGCCAGGATGCCGTCGACGCCGGCGGCCGCCGCCGCTTCGGTCAGCCTGACCGAGTGAGCGGTGTCGGCCGTACCCGTGCCGGCGATCACGGGCACAGAGACCGCGCCCCGCACGGCGCGCCACAGGCTCTCTTTCTCCTCGTCCGACAGCACCGGGCTCTCGCCGGTGGTGCCGGTCAGGACCAGGGCGTCGTTGCCCGCCGCCACCAGCCACCGGGCCAGGGCGGCGGCGCCGTCGACGTCGAGGGCGCCGGCGGCGTCGAAGGGTGTGGCCATGGCGCAGATCACCGCGCCAAACCGTCCCATGACCATGGGCGACTCTAGCGGGGCCGGGCGGCGGCGCCGACCAGGTCGTCCAGGCCCACGGTGAGGCCAGGGCGCCCGGCCACCGCCTTGACGGCCAGCAGCACGCCGGGCATGAACGAGCTGCGGTCGTAGCTGTCGTGGCGGATGGTCAGGGTCTGGCCGGCCGTGCCCAGGACGACCTGGTGGTGGGCCACCACGCCGCGCAGGCGCAGGGAGTGGACCCGGATGCCCGCCGGCCCCGGCCCCCCCCTGGCCCCCGGGAGGGTCTCCCGGCGGGTGGGGTCGGGCGCCCACTGCGCCGACGCCCCGGCCATGCGGGCGGCGGTGAGGAGAGCCGTGCCCGACGGAGCGTCGGCCTTGGCGTCGTGGTGCATCTCCACGATCTCCGCCGTCTCAAACCACGGCGCCGCCAGCTCGGCCAGGCGGGTCATGAGCACGGCACCGATGGCGAAGTTGGGGGCGACGATGCAGTTGGGCCCGGCGGCCGGCCCTCTGCCGGTGCGGGCGGCCGGAAAGAGGCGGCCCAGCTCGGTCATGTCGTCCTCGCTGAACCCGGTGGTGCCCACCACGGCGTGGACACCGTGGCCGGCGCACCAGGCCAGGTTGGCCATGGCCGCGTCCCGGCCGGTGAAGTCGACGGCCACCTCGGCCCCCGAGTCGGCCACCGCAGCCAGGTCGGCCGAGACGAGGGGCCCGGTCCCGGTCCCGGCGACGACCTCGGCGGGGAGGGGATCCACGGCCGCCACCAGCTCGAGGTCGCCGTCGGCCGCCACCGCCGCGCACACCGTCTGGCCCATCCGCCCCGCTGCCCCGAGGACCGCCACCCTCATGGCGCGAAGTCCTCCTCGCCGAAGGGCCCGACCACGGCCAGGCTCCGGCTGCCGCCGAGGACGTCGCCGGCCAGGTCGCGGATCTCGGCCACGGTGAGGGAGTCGAGACGCTCCTCGACCTCCTCGACGGTCATCACCGACCCGTGCACCAGCTGGGCGGTGCCGATCCGGGCCATGCGGGCCCCCGAGTCCTCCAGGCCCAGGGCGGTGGCGCCGCGCAGGTGGCTGCGTGCCGCGTCCACCTCCCCGGGCGTCGGGCCCTTGTCGGCCATCCGGTCCATCTCCTCGCCCACCAGGGCCAGGACCTGGCCCACCTGGCTGGGGGCGGTGCCGGCATAGGCGGCCAGCGACCCGGAGTGCTCGTAGGCGGTGTGGTAGGAGTACACCGAGTAGGCCAGGCCCCGTGCCTCGCGCACCGACTGGAACAGGCGGCTGGACATCCCGCCACCGAGGACGTGGTCCAGGACGGACATGGCAAAGCGGTCGTCCGAGGACCGGACCGGCGCCCGGGCGCCGACCACCAGGTGGGCCTGCTCGGTGTCCCGGCTGACCACGACCACCGGCCGGCATCCGGCCCCGACGGCGGCCCGAGCCGGGGGACGGCCCCCCCTCCGCTCCCCCAGACGGGCCGACAGGGTGGCGACGATGTCGTCGTGGTCGACGTCGCCAGCCGCCGCCGCCACCACGTTGCCGGGCCGGTAGTGCTCGCCGTGGAAGGCGGCGATCTCGGCGCCGGTCATGGCCTCGATGGTGCCGGAGTCGCCGAGCACCTCACGCCCGAGGGGGTGGTCGGGCCACATGGCCCTGGCGAAGGCGTCGTGGACCAGGTCAGCGGGCTCGTCGCCCTGCATCGACAGCTCCTCGAGGATGACCCTGCGCTCGGCGTCGACCTCGTCGGGCCGGAGCGCCGGCGCCCACACGATGTCGGAGATGATGTCGGCGGCCAGGCCGGTGCTGGGGGCCAGGACGCGGATGTGGAAGGCGGTGTACTCCTTGGTGGTGAAGGCGTTCATGTCCCCGCCCACGGCGTCGACGGCCTCGGCGATCTGGCGGGCCGAACGATCCGCCGTACCCTTGAACAGGAGGTGCTCGAGGAAGTGGGACGCCCCGGCCACCGCCGCCCCCTCGTCGACCGAGCCGGCCCCCACCCAGAATCCGAGGGCCACCGAGCGCACACCCGCCATGCGCTCGGTGACCACCGTCAGGCCGCCCTCCAGGGTCGAGGAGATCACCTAGGCGGCCCGGCGGTCACCGGCGCGGAGGCCGCCGCGTCACGGGCGGCGCCGGCGGGGATTGCGCCGGGGGCCCCCACCGCCTCCGTCGCCCCGTCCGGCCGGGCCGGTCGCCGCCTCCACCGAGCCCAGATCCCCGAAGGCGGCCTTGGCCTCCTGCTCCCACGAGTCCTCGAACGACACCACGTCAACCGGCGCCGGGGGGGGCCCGGTCGATGGGCTGGAGGGGCCCGACGGGCTGGAGGGGCGGGATCGCCGGGCCGGGTCCCGCCGGCCGGCGCCGGACTCCGACGGGCCCGCCTGGGCGCCGTTGCCGCCCGCCTCGGGGCCGTCGCCGGTCAGGGACAGCGACACCTTGCCCTGGGGGTCGATGTCGTCGACCCGGACCTCGACCTCGTCGCCGAGGTCGACCACGTCCTCCACCCGCTCGACCCGGCGGCCCCGACCCAGCTTGGAGATGTGGACCAGGCCGTCCCGGCCCGGGAGGATGTTGACGAACGCCCCGAACTTGGTGACGTTGACCACCCGGCCGGCGTAGACCCGGCCGACCTCGGCCTTGGGCGGGTCGAGGATCAGCTCGATCCGGCGCCGGGCCTCGTTGACGGCGGCACCGTCGCGCGCCCCGATGGTCACGGTGCCCACCAGACCGTCGTCGTCCACGGCGATGTCGGTGCCCGTCTCCTGCTGGAGGGCGTTGATGACCTTGCCCTTGGGGCCGATGACCTCGCCGATCTTGTCCATCGGGATCTCCATGCTGACGATCTTGGGCGCGGTGTCCCGGACCTCGGGACGGGGCTCGGCGATGGCTGTCGCCATCACCGCCAGGATCTTGGTCCGGGCGTCGTGGGCCTGGCGCAGGGCCGCCCCCAGCACATCGGCCGGCAGCCCGTCGATCTTGGTGTCCAGCTGGAGGGCGGTCACGAAGTCGGCGGTGCCGGCCACCTTGAAGTCCATGTCGCCGAAGGCATCCTCGGCTCCCAGGATGTCGGTGAGGGTGATGTAGCGGTCGTCGACCTTGACCAGGCCCATGGCGATGCCGGCGACCGGGGCCCGCAGGGGCACGCCGGCGTCCATCATCGACAGGCTGGAGGCGCACACCGAGGCCATCGAGGTGGACCCGTTGGAGGCCAGCACCTCCGAGACCAGGCGCAGGGCGTAGGGGAACTCGTCCGCCGGCGGCACCACCGGCAGCAGGGCCCGCTCGGCCAGCAGGCCGTGGCCGATCTCCCGGCGCTTGGGGCTCCCCACCCGGCCGGTCTCGCCGTTGGCATAGGGCGGCATGTTGTAGTGATGCATGTAGCGCTTCTTGGCGTCCACGCCCACGGTGTCGAGGAGCTGGTCCATGCGCGGCATGCCCAGGGTGGTGAAGTTGAGCACCTGGGTGTCACCCCGCTGGAACAGGCCGGACCCGTGGGCGGTGGGGATCAGGCTCACCTCGGCGGACAGGGGGCGCAGGTCACCCGGCCCCCGCCCGTCCATGCGCACCCCGGTGGTGGCGATTCGCCAGCGGACCAGCTGCTTGGTCAGCGAGCGCACGGCGGCGCCGATCTCCTTCTCCCGGCCCGCGAACTCCGTGGACAGCTCGGCGACGATGGCCTTGGTCGCGTCCGCGGTGGCGGCTTCTCGTGCGGCCTTGGCCGTGAGGGTGGTGACTGCGTCGATCCGCTCCCGCCCCACCTCTGCCACCCGGGCAGCCACATCCTCGGTGTAGTCCAGCTGGGGCTCGAAGGCCAGCGGCGGCCGGGCCCCGGCCTTGGCCACCAGCTCCAGCTGCAAGCGGACCGACTCCCTGATCCAGGTCTTGGCCGACTCCAGCCCCTCGGCGATGACCGCTTCGGTCACCTTGGGGGCGCCGGACTGGTAGAGAGACCACGCCGCCTCGGTGCCGCCGGCCTCGACCATCATGACGGCCACGTCGTCGTCGGGCAGGAGGCGGCCGGCGACCACCAGCTCGAAGGTCGACTCGTCCCCCTCTTGGTAGGTGGGATGGGGCACCCAGGAGCCGTCGACGGTGTAGGCCACCCGGACGGCCCCGATGGGCCCCTCGAAGGGGATGCCCGAGACCATGAGGGCGGCGCTGGCCGAGTTGATGGCCACCACGTCGTGCGGGTTTTGCTGGTCGGCACCCAGCACGGTGATGACCACCTGCGTCTCGTTGCGGTAGCCGGGGGCGAAGCTGGGCCGCAAGGGCCGGTCGATGAGCCGGGCGGTGAGGACGGCCGTGTCCGACGGCCTGCCCTCCCGGCGGAAGAACGAGCCGGGGATCTTCCCGGCCGCGTACATGCGCTCCTCGACGTCGACGGTCAGGGGGAAGAAGTCGATCCCCTCCCGGATGCCGGCCGACGCGTTGGCGGTGGCGAGCACCATGGTGTCGCCGACGCGGCCGACCACCGCTCCCTGCGACTGCCTGGCCAGGTGGCCCGTCTCGAAGGTGAGGAACTTGTCCGTCCCGCTGATCGCAGCTGCTACGGACGTGAGTGCTACGGATGTGATCCCGCTCATGGGTCCACGCTCCTTTCGCTGCCCGGGTCGTCCGGGCGGTAGGGGCGGGGAGAGGGCCAGTTCCCAGTCGGGGGGCTCCCGGCGATCACGCCCGGAACCTCTCGACTGGCAGCTGGCCGGCGACTCCCCGCGTTGGGAATCTCGGGCGCGGCATGCGCCCACCGGCACGGACCGGGGCCGGGCGCCCACCCGTCACGGCGGCGCGGGCCCGGCAGGCCCGCTCGCCCCGGGATCACCGGCGAAGGCCGGCCTTGGCGATCAACTGGCGGTAGCGCTCCACGTCGTTGTCCCGCACGTAGTCGAGCAGGCGGCGCCGGCGTCCGATCAGCTTCATCAGGCCCCGGCGGGTGTGGTGGTCGTGCTTGTGCACCTTGAGGTGCTCGGTCAGGTGAGCGATCCGCTCGCTGAGGATCGCCACCTGCACCTCGGGCGACCCGGTGTCGGAGTCGTGCAGGCGGTAGGAGGCGATCGTGGCGGCTTTGTCGGGCATGCAGCTGCTGTCCTCGTGGTTGGATGCTGGAGCCGAGGCTCCCGGCGCGCCCGGCGGGACCGGCCGCTCCGCCATGGTAGCAGCCGCTACCTTTCCACCCGTGGAGGGGCCATCCGTGGAGGAGCCATCCGTGGCGGGGCCATCGGTGGCGGGGCCATCCGTGGCGGGGGGGTTGGCGCCGGGCCGATCCGTGGCGGGGGGGGTGGCGCCGGGC
>JBOGGP010000139.1:0-6744 GCA_050744105.1 Acidimicrobiales bacterium | reverse complement strand
AAGCAGCCTTGACAACGGCGGGACGGACCGGCACTCCCAGACGGTCCGGGTTCGTCTAGCAAGGCGGAAAGGTGTACGTGAGGAACCAGCGTGTCTGAAAGCCTCTGAAGCGATAGCACCAGCTCCAACCTGGGGGATGTGGGCCGGGATGGCAGCGCACACGCCCGACATGTTGTCGGGGGTGACTCCTTGGTCGGTGATTCTCGCTGGCCGGGAGGCCACATCGAATGCGTGCGGCGTAGGTGTGGCGATGCTGCAGGGGCATAGCTGGACACCGACCCCGCCGACCGGTGCGTGGTGAACGGGGGAAGCGATCCTGGGCTGCCCTCCCCGCTGCCCAGCCAGGGTGGCGGCGGGCAGGCCCGCCGTCAGCTGATGGCCCAGGATCGTGACGGAGTCCTCGTAGTAGTCTGAGCGTGGGAAAGCCACGTACATGGCGAAGGAGGACAGCAGGTTCGCAACCGAAGGACTGGAATGACAGGAGGTCGCCGGTGAATGTCGGCGCTTCGTGGCCCGACCTGTGTGAGGCCGAGTCCCGGGTACTGGGAATCCAGACCAAGTTGCATCAATGGGCGATCGACGACCCTAACCGACCCTAACCGGGTGGTATCTGTTCAGCGCCAATCGACGCGGAGCGCGCGAGCATCCACCACTGAGCGCGCGAGGGCGTATAGAACAACGGTGTGGCCTCCCCAGGGGCTCCGTCAGTCTCGCCGAACGGGTGCGCCACAGTGCCCGGGGTGTGGCCGCCAACAAGGTCGTCGCTCACGTCCTGTTCGCCACGCGTGCGGGTGCGGGCGGACCTGCCGCGACCGACACCGTTGGGGTCGACGCCATGAGGCTGCGCCCGCTCGTTCTCGTAGATGCCGGCGACGATGCCGCTGACATCCTCGGTGACATCAGGGCCGTGGAGGTCGACCTGTCCCGACCGACCACCGGCAAGTGCGCCCAAGCCAGCGTCAACCTGGCTTCCGGGGAAGCGCTCACCCTGTCGCTCGCCGAAACCGCCAAGATCCTCGGGATCGGCACCTCAACCGCTTACCGGCTCTGCGCCCGCGGCGAGTTCCCCGTACCCGTCCTGCGCATTGGCGGAACGGTCAAGGTCTCCAGGAGGCGGCTGCTCGACTACATCGACGGCGCCGGCGCTGCCGGGCACCCGTGACCGGGGCCGGGGAACCAAGGCTGCGACCGCCTCGCTGATGTTGCGGTCGGTCTGCTCCAGGTGGTGGGCGTACACCTTGAGAAGTACCGATGGATCGTGCCCGTTGCGACCCGCGACCGCGGTGATCGGGTAGCCCAGGTCGAGTGCCTGAGTGGAGTGAAAATGGCGGAGGCAGTGGAAGTGGACCTCCGGGCGGACCGCGTCCCCACATCTCGCCCGCACCGTAGCGAACCACCTGGACACGTAGTTGGGCCGCCAGGGCGCCGATCCATCCAGGGTGTCGGAGAACAAGTACGGGTTCGGGACGAGCCCGACGGCGTCCTCCTCCGCTCTGGCCTTCATCCACTCAAACTGCTCCAGAGCCACCCGGATGCTCACCACGTCCAGGGCGACGAAGCGCGCCTTGTGGCTCTTGGTGTCCTTCACGTGGACGCCTGTGCGGTGCTCCTCGTCGACGTAGACGGACTGGTCGATCCGGGCTCGGCGCTTCGCCCAGTCGAAGTCGTCCAGCTGGAGAGCGCACAACTCGGCTTCGCGCACGCCCAGGACTGCCCCGAGCCAGATGGCAGTGCTCATCTCCGGCCGGTGCTGGGGCTTCCCATGTACTGATCGCGTCGGTGGCTCGGCCTCTGCTGCCTCCATGAGGGCGATCACCTCGCCAATGGTGGGCTCAACGACTGGAGCCTGTGGTACCGGGGCGACATCGACCTTGCGGACCGGGTTGGTGGCCACCAGGTCGCGCTTCCACGCGTAGGTGAACACGCTGGACAGTATCTGCTTGTGCTGGCGGATCGTGGCCGCACTGAGGGGTCCGCCGAGCCGGTCGCAAGCCCCGAGTCCCGCAAGCACGTGGTCCAGCAGAGCCACAGTGATCTTCCTGGCCGGCTTGGTCCCAAGGACCAGCCGCAGGTTGTGGTCAAGCTTGCGGCGGGCGCCGGTGATGTAGTTGGGCGAACGCCCGATACGGCCCAGGTGGGCGAGCCAGGCATCGAAGATCACATCCATAGTCTCCGAGCCGGCCACGACCCTACCCGCGGCGCAGTCGGCCACCAGGGCCGCAAGCGCCTTGTGTGCCTCCGTGCTGGTTCCCTCGAACATCCGGGTCACCCGCCCGTAGGTGCAAGCAGGACCCTTCCCCAGGGAAACCCTTAACTGCCAGACACCGGGGCGGACCTCTTCGAGTGAGCCCGAGCCGCTGGACCGGCGGGCCTTGCGCTGGCGCCGATGGCTCGGACCTTGAACAAGGTGATCGGGACGGCAGCAGGCCCGGTTCTGGCAGGTCTGGAGGATGGAGACGCCGGCTGGCGGTTCGCTGCCGCGGTCCAGGCTCCAAGCCAGGCGATGTGCCTTCCAGAGGACCCCCTTCACCTTGATGACGCCATAGCCGCTGGGATCGGTGGCGCCGGCCCAGGTCCAGCACTCCCCCCCACGGTCCAGCCTCTTCCAGAAGTCCTCCATGTTGCTCCTTGGCGGTTACTTTAAACGGTTACTTGGAGGTTAGCACCTCGAATAAGAGTAACTTTGGAAGCAACCAGGAGATAAAAGAGGCCCCTGACCTGTACATTTGCTGGAGGCGGCGAGCGGAATCGAACCGCTGTGCAGGGCTTTGCAGGCCCTTGCCTAACCACTCGGCCACGCCGCCCAGGCACTGCCTGGCGCGATCCTAATGGCCGGTCAGAGCAGAGGTACCTCCGCCGGACCGACGATCCAACCGGCGCCACCGGGCGCCGGGCATGGCTGACTGCCGGCGGCCGGGAGGTACCGTCGGTCAGCGATGACCGCACTGCTGACCCGGAGCCAGCGCCTGGTCATGGCATGCGGCCTGGTGCTGACCGTCGTCTCGGGGTTGACCCAGCTGGCGGGGGCACCCGAGGTGGCGCGCTTCGGGGTCGCCGGCGTGGCCCTGGCCGCGCTGGCGGCCGTGGTCGGCGTGGCCATCGACCAGGTGGGCGGGCGCCTGGGACCGGGCGCCACCGGCTTGGTGCAGTCGGCGTTGGGCAACCTGCCGGAGCTCTTCGTGGGAGTGTTCGCCCTGCGCCAGGGACTCACCGCGGTGGTCCAGGCGACGATCGTCGGCTCCGTCCTCAGCAACACCCTCCTCGTGCTCGGCGTGGCGTTCCTCACCGGTGGCCTGCGCCACGGCGCCCAGCGCTTCCCCCCCGAGGCCCCCCGCATGATCGCCACCCTGCTTGTCCTGGCCGTGGCCGCCCTGGTGGTGCCCACCCTGGCCTTCCGGCTCCAGACGCCGGCCGCCGCCCACGCCGGCGCCCTGAGCAACATCTGCGCCGGTCTCCTCCTGGCCGTCTACCTGGCCAGCATCCCCTTCTGGCTGCGGGGCGGTCCGGCCCGCCAGCCCGTGGCGACGGGCGCCTCCCGCCTGCCGGCCTCGTCTGGGGCCGCCCGCCTGCCGGCCTCGACCCGGCCGGCGCCCGCCGACCGGCCAGCCTCCGACGCCGGTACCGCCCGCCCCTGGCCCCTCGGCCTGGCCGTGGTCGTCCTCGCCGCCGGCAGCGGGCTGGCCGCCGTGGCCTCGGACTGGTTCGTCGCCGCCCTCGAACCGGCCATCCGCTCGCTCGGCATCTCGCAGTCCTTTACCGGGTTGGTCATCGTGGCCATCGCCGCCAACGCCGCAGAGAACGTCGTCGGCGTCCGCTTCGCCCTCAAGGGCCGCCCTGACTACGCCATAAGCACGGTCCTCAACAGCCCCTTGCAGATTGCCTTGCTGCTGACGCCGATCCTGGTCCTGGTCAGCCGGGTGGTGGGCCCGATCCAGCTCACCTTGGTGTTCCCGCCGCTTCTGGTCGTGGCCCTGGCCCTGGCCGCGGTGGTGGTGGCGATCATCGTGTACGACGGTGAGTACACCTGGCTGGAGGGAGTGGCCCTGATCGCCCTGTACGGCATCGTGGCCGCGGCGTTCTGGTGGGGCTGAGCGGTCGTGCCGCCCCGCTAGGTTTTTGACCGTGCCGCGCCGTGTATCACCCGGGGAGTCGTTCCCCCTGGGGGCCACCTTCGACGGCCTCGGGACCAATTTCTCGGTGTTCTCCCAGGCCGCCGAGTCGGTGGAGCTCTGCCTTTTCAGCGAGGGCCGGGAGGAGCGCTACCAGTTGCCCGAGGTCGACGCCTACTGCTGGCACGGCTACCTGGAGGCCGTCGAGCCCGGACAGCGCTACGGGTATCGGATCCACGGCCCCTACGACGCCGAGCGGGGGCTGCGGGCCAACCCGGCCAAGCTCCTCCTCGACCCCTACGCCAAGGCGGTCGAGGGAGCCGTGGCCTGGGGCCAGGCTCCCTACGGCTACGCGCTGGACGGGCCCGAGGACCTCGAGGCCGACGGCACCGACTCGGCGGCGTCGATGCCGCTGGCCATCGTGATCGAGCCGGCCTTCGACTGGGGCGACGACCGCCGGCCCCGCACCAAGTGGCACAACACCATCATCTACGAGACCCATGTCCGGGGCATCACCAGGCGTCACCCCGACGTGCCCCCCGAGCACCGCGGCACCTACGCCGGGCTCGCCCACCCCGCCGTCATGGAGCACCTGACCAGCCTGGGCATCACCGCCGTCGAGCTCATGCCGGTCCATCAGTTCGTAGACGACGACCGGCTGGCCAAGTTGGGCCTGCGCAACTACTGGGGCTACAACTCGATCGCCTACCTGGCGCCTCACAACGCCTACGCGTCGCGCCAGGGCCACCGGGCCGTCAACGAGTTCAAGGCGATGGTGAAGGCCCTGCACGCGGCGGGCATCGAGGTGATCCTCGACGTGGTCTACAACCACACCGCCGAGGGCAACCACCTGGGACCCACGCTGTCGTACCGGGGCCTCGACAACCTGAGCTACTACCGGGTGGTCGACGGCCAGCCGAGGTTTTACTCCGACACCACCGGCACCGGCAACAGCCTCAACATGCCCAACCCGCACGTGCTCCAGCTGCTGATGGACAGCCTGCGGTACTGGGTCGGCGAGATGCATGTCGACGGGTTCCGCTTCGACCTGGCCGCCACCCTGGCCCGCCAGTTCCACGAGGTGGACCGCTTGTCGGCGTTCTTCGACCTCATCCAGCAGGACCCCGTCATCAGCCAGGTGAAGCTCATCGCCGAGCCCTGGGATCTGGGCGAGGGCGGTTACCAGGTGGGCAACTTCCCGCCCTTGTGGTCGGAGTGGAACGGGCGCTACCGCGACGCCGTGCGGGACTACTGGCGGGGTCAGCCCGACAACGTGGGCGAGCTGGCCGAGCGCCTGACCGGAAGCTCCGACCTGTACGAGCACACCGGACGGCGCCCGTGGGCCAGCATCAACTTCGTCACCGCCCACGACGGCTTCACCCTGGCCGACCTGGTCTCGTACGCGGCCAAGCACAACGAGGCCAACGGCGAGGGCGGCCGCGACGGCACCGACGACAACCGGTCCTGGAACTGCGGCGCCGAGGGAGCCACCATCGACGTGGCCATCCTCGCCCTCCGCCGGCGCCAGGCTCGCAACCTCCTGGCTACCCTCGTGCTGTCCCACGGGGTGCCGATGATCTCGGGCGGGGACGAGATGGGACGGACGCAGCGGGGCAACAACAATGCCTACTGCCAGGACAACGAGATCTCCTGGTACGACTGGGCCCACGCCGACGGCGACCTGCTCGAATGGACCCGAGCCCTGGTGGCCATCCGCACCGCCCACCCGGTCTTCCGGCGCCGCCGGTTCTTCCAGGGCCGTTCGGTCCGCACACCGATACCCGACGGCGGCCTGCCCGACGTAGCCTGGTTCCGACCTGACGGCCAGGAGATGGACAGCGGCGACTGGTCGGTCGGCTACGCCAGGTCGCTCGGCGTGTTCTTCAACGGCGAGGGGCTCCCCGACCTCGACGTGCATGGCATGGCCGTGCGCGACGACTCGTTCTTCCTGCTGTTCAACAGCGGCGAGGGCGAGCTCGACTTCGTGCTGCCCCCGCCCCGTTGGGCGCCAGCGTGGGCGCTGGCCCTCGACACGGCCCAGGACCGCCCGGGCGCCACGCCCGTGCGGGCCGTGGCCGCCGGCGGCGTGGTTGCCGTCCTCGCCCGTCAGATGCTGCTCCTGCAGGCGCCACGGACCTGACTTGAGCCCCCACCCCGCCGTCCCCGACCCCGCTGTCCCCGACCCCGACTCGGGGCGCGACCCGGCGCCGGTGTCGGCCAGCCCCGACATTCGCCTCCTCGGCCGCCTGCTTGGCGATGTGATAGCCGACCAGGCCGGCTCCGGGGTCTACGAGGTGGTCGAGGCGGTGCGCCGGACGGCGACCAGCGAGCGCCGGGGGGCGGGGTCGGGGCAGCTGGTGCCGATCCTCGACACCCTGAGCGACGTGGACACGCTGCACGTCAGCCGAGCTTTCAGCTTCTTCTCGCTCCTCGCCAACCTGGCCGAGGACGTTGCCGACAACCGGACCGAGGCGGCAGCCCGGCGCGGGTCCTACGCCGGGCCCGGCACGGTGCGAGGCGCCCTGCGCCGGCTGGCTGCCGCCGGGACCGACCCAGAGGAGATCACCAGCATCGTCACCCATCTACAAGTCACCCCGGTCATCACCGCTCACCCCACCGAGGTGCGCCGGCGCAC
>JBOGGP010000138.1:0-6790 GCA_050744105.1 Acidimicrobiales bacterium | reverse complement strand
TGTCGGCCAACTGCGCCCAGTTCGGCATCCCCCTGTTCCCCAGGGGTGACCCCCGGCAGGGGATAGTGCACATCATCGGCCCCGAGCTCGGCCTCACCCAGCCAGGCATGACCGTGGTGTGCGGCGATAGCCACACCTCGACCCACGGGGCCTTTGGGGCGCTGGCCTTCGGCATCGGCACGAGCGAGGTCGAGCACGTGCTCGCCACCCAGACCCTGCCCCAGCACCGGCCGGCGACCATGGCCGTCAACGTGGCCGGGGCCGCCCCCCCCGGCGTCACCGCCAAGGACCTGGTGCTCGGCATCATCGGGGCCCTTGGCACCGGGGGCGGGGCCGGCCACGTCATCGAGTACCGGGGCTCCGCCGTCACCGACCTGTCCATGGAGGGCCGTATGACGCTGTGCAACATGTCCATCGAGGCGGGGGCCCGGGCCGGCATGGTCGCCCCCGACGAGACCACTCTCGCCTACCTGGCCGGCCGGCGCCACGCCCCGTCGGGGACCGACTGGGACGCCGCCATGACCGGGTGGCGGGCCCTTGTCACCGACCCCGGGGCTGCCTTCGACGCCGAGGTGACCGTCGACGCCGCCCGCCTGTCCCCCCAGGTGACGTGGGGCACAAACCCGGGCCAGGTGGTCGCCATGGGGGCGTCGGTCCCCGATCCCGAGACCTTCGCCGAGCCGGCCGCCCGGGAGGCGGCGCAGCGGGCCCTCGCCTACATGGGCCTGCGCCCGGGCACGCCGATGCGGGAGGTGGCGATCGACACCGTCTTCATCGGCTCGTGCACCAACGGTCGCATCGAGGACCTCCGGGCGGTCGCCGCCGTGCTCGACGGTCGCCGGGTGGCCCCCCGGGTGCGGGCGCTGGTCGTCCCCGGCTCCGGCCAGGTCAAGGCCCAGGCGGAGGCGGAGGGCCTGGACCGGATCTTCGAGGGTGCCGGGGCGCAGTGGCGGGCGCCGGGGTGCTCGATGTGCCTGGCCATGAACCCCGACAAGCTGGAACCAGGTGAGCGCTGCGCCTCCACCTCAAACCGCAATTTCGAGGGACGCCAGGGCCGCGGCGGTCGCACCCACCTGGTCTCTCCGGCCGTCGCCGCCGCCACCGCCGTGGCCGGCCACCTGGCCGCGCCGACCGACCTGCCCTGACCGACCTGCCTGGCCGACCTGCCCTGGCCGACCTGCCCTGGCCGACCTGCCCTGGCCGACCTGCCCTGGCCGACCCGACCGAAAGGTATCCCGTGGAACCCGTCCGCATCATCACCGGCACCGCCGTCCCCCTCGACCGCTCCGACGTCGACACCGACCAGATCATCCCGAGCGACTGGCTGAAGCGGGTCGAGCGCAGCGGCTTCGGCCGCGGCCTCTTCGCCGACTGGCGCCGGCAGCCCGGCTTCGTCCTCGACCAGCCGGCCTACGCCGGCGCCAGCATCCTCGTCGCCGGGCCCAACTTCGGCACCGGGTCGTCCCGGGAGCACGCCGTGTGGGCGCTGACCGACTTCGGCTTCCGGGCCGTGATCTCACCCCGCTTCGGCGACATCTTCGCCAACAACGCCACCAAGGCCGGGCTGGTCCCGGTCCGTGTCGACCCCTCCACCGGTGCCGCCTTGATGGATGCGGTGAAAGGTGAACCTGCCCTCCAGCTGACCGTCGACGTGGAGCACCTGTTCCTGTCCGCGCCGGGGGCAGGGATCGAGGCGGCGTTCCCCCTCGACGACTTCACCCGCCACCGGCTGGTCGAGGGGCTGGACGACGTGGCCCTCAGCCTGCGCCACGAGGGCGACATAGCCGCCTACGAGGCCGGCCGGCCGGCGTGGATGCCGCTGACCCGCTAGGTCTCGGCTGGCCCGTTGACCCCGCGGCGGCGCGGGCGGCGGCCTCGGGTGCCGACCTGATCAGGTCAAGCACGCCTCGAGGCGCCCGATGCGCTCGACGGTGTCGAGGGACGCCTGGCGCCAGTGCCAGTGCGGGGCCAGGTGCAGGTGTGGCCCAGCCGGCGCCTTCCTCGAGGTCCCCTTGGGACCAGCTCGATGCCGGCGGGGGCCCGGTGGCCGGCCTCGACGGCCATGGGCATGACCCTCATAGCCGAGCTGGCGAGGGCCTGTGGAGCGCCGGCGGTCGGCGGGACGGCCGAGGTGGTCGTCGGGCCGAGCGGCATCGTGGCCCGTCCTGTGTCCGTCGGCTCGGCTCGGCGAGGTGGCGAGTCCGGTCTGGTGGTCTGGTGCGCAAATGCGCGTCACTTTTTCTTGGCGGGGAGGTACCGCGCATTTGCGCTCACCGGCGATACACAAATGCGCGGTACCCTCCTCCGCCAAAAAAGCTCCGCGCATTTGTGCAGCTGACATGTCCTGCGGGCGCCCGAGGTAACCGCCCACCACCCCCTTGGCTACTGCATCTTCGGTAGGTACGCCTCCGGTCGCCGGAAGCTGCTCGCCAGGCGCGACGCCCCCAGCGCCACCAGGTAGGAGACGGTTGCCACGGCCATGATGGCCGCCGAGGGTGGGATGCCGGTCGCCGCGTACGAGAGGGCGAGCCCGGCCCACATGGCAACCACGGCGACGCCGGCGGACAGCCACAGGGCGCGGTAGGGCCGGGTGGTCAGGCGCTGGGCGGCGGCCGCCGGCGTGGCCAGGAGCCCGAGCAGGAGCAGGGCCCCTACGGCCTGGGTGGCCTCCCCGGCGGTGACGCCGACGAGGGCCAGGAACACCAGCCCGAGCAGGCGCACGGGCACCCCGCGGGCGGCCGCCACCGCCGGGTCCAGGGAGGCGAAGAGCAGGGGCCGGGAGATGGAGGCGGCGGCCACCACCACGCCGGCGGCGATGAGGGCGGCGGCGGTGGTCTGCCCGGCGGTGAGGCCGTATATCGACCCGAACAGCACGTTTACCCCGGCGCCTCCGTAGTTGCCCCCCCCACCGGCCCCGCCGCCGCTGGCCCCGCCGGTGGTGTAGACGGTGAGGAAGAAGACCCCGAGGCCGAGCACCCAGGCGAAGACGCTGCCGATCACCACGTCGTCGGCCCGGCCGGCCCGGCCCAGGGCGGCCATGGCCAGGCCAAAGACCACGCACGCCGTGAACAGGCCGATTCGCAGGTCGACGCCGACGGCCAGGGCGGCCAGGGACCCGGTGAAGGCGACGTGGGAAAGGGCGTCGCCGGTGAATACCTGGCTGCGCAGGACCAGGAAGTAGCCGACCAGGCCGGCGGCCGCCGCCACCACGGTGCCGGCGAGGAAGGCCCGGGCCTCGAAGGGGTGACCCAGCATGTGGACGATGCCAGCCAGGGGGTCGGCCACGGCCACGCCGGCCAGGTGACCGGCCAGGTGACCGGCCAGGTGACCGGCCAGGTGACCGGCCACGGCCACGCCGGCCAGGTGACCGGCGACGGCCCCACCCGTCACGGCCCGCCCGCCGCCGGCGCCCACCACGCCGCCACCGGCCGGCGGCGGCAGGAGGCGGCCAGGTGCCAGGCCCCGGCGGCCAGGTAGGCCCCGAATCCGACGGTGGTGATGAAGAACCCGACCGGGTAGACGGAGAAGTAGGCGATGCCGAGGGCCACCCAGGTGACGGCCACGGCGATGGCCACGGCGAGCCCGATGCCGAGCGCCGGCCGGGCCGTCAGCTGCTGGGCGGTGGCGGCGGGCATGACGAGGAGGGCGAAGACCAAAAGGGTGCCGGTGATCTGGCTGACCTCGGCCACCGCCACCCCGAGGAGGAGGAGGAACGCCACCGACAGGGCGGCGACGGGCACCCCTCGGGCGGCGGCGACGTCGGGGTCCACCGAGGCAAACAGCAGGGGCCGGCCCATGGCGGCCAGGGCGGCCAGGGCGGCGGCGGAGGAGGCCAGGAGCAACAGGACCTGGCTGTCGGTGACGCCGAGGAAGCTGCCGAAGAGCAGGCTGGTGACGCCGCCGAGGAACCCCTTGTAGAGGGTCACGAACACGAAGCCGCAGGCCAGGGCAAAGGCCTGGACCGTGCCGACCACCGCCGACTCCTCGGAAAAGGCGCCCCGGTTGGCCCGACGGGGCACGGCAGCCACCACCGCCGCCGCCCCCAGGCAGAACCCGAAGTAGCCGAAGGCGGCCGGCAGGCCGAGGAGGATCGCCCCCGAGGCCCCGGGGAAGCCGACGACGGCCAGGGTGTGGCCGACGAAGCTCTGGCCCCTGGTGACCATCAGCCAGCCGATGACCCCGGCGGAGACGGCCGTGACCGTTCCTGCCCGGAAGGCATTGACCATGAAGTGGTACGAGAGGACCTGGGCGACGTCGCTGGCCAGGTTCCACCCCAGATGGGCCCCGCCGGCGGCGCCGGTCACAGCCGGGGGGCGCCGGTGTGGCGGTCGCTGTGGTGGGCGGGGGCCTCGGGAGCGCCGACGACGACCATCCGCCCGTCGGTCGTGGCCAGCACCTCGATCGGCGTGCGGTACAGGCGGCTGAGGGTGGGGCCGGTGAGGACCTCGGCCGGGCTGCCCGACACGGCGCCCCCGGCGGCCAGGTACACCACCCGGTCCAGGTAGGCGGCGATGGGGTTGACGTCGTGGGCGACCATGAGGACGGTCACCTGGTGCTCGGTGCTGATCCGGGCGACGAGGCCGCCGACCGAGGCCTGGGTGGGCAGGTCGAGGCTGTCCAGGGGCTCGTCGAGGACCAGGAGGCGGGGCCGGCGGACCAGGGCCTGGGCCACCAGCAGGCGCTGCTGCTCGCCGCCCGACAGCTGGCCGATCGGGCGGCCGGCGTAGTCCGAAGCCCCCACCAGGTCGATGGTGGCGTCCACGGTGGCGGCGGCCTGGCGGGCGGCGGCCGACAGGCGACCCCGCCCGGGCAGGGGAAGGCCCCAGCGGTGGCCGTCGAGGCCGAGGCGGACCACGTCGACGCCCCGCACCCGCAGGCCAGGATCGAAGCTGCGCCGCTGAGGCAGGTAGCCGACCTGGGCGCTCGACTGGCCCGGCGGCCGGCCGAGCACCTCCAGGGTGCCCGAGGCCAGCGGCACCAGGCCCAGGACCGCCTTGACCAGGGTGGACTTGCCCACCCCGTTGGGCCCGAGGATGGCCACGAAGTCGCCGGCCGCCACCTCCAGGTCGATGCCGCTCCACAGCGTGCGGCCACCCACGGCGGCGGACGCTGCCCGGGCCCGCAGCGCCGGCGCCGGCGTCATCTCCCGGTGGCCCGGGCCAGGGCGGCGGCGATGCCGGCCAGCTGGCGGGACTGCCACTCCTGGTAGGTGGCGGTGGGGGGGGCGAGAGTCTCGGTGACGGTCGCCGTCGGTATCCCCGCCGCCTGGCACTCGGCCAGCTGGGCCTGGATGTCGGGCGTGGTGTTCTGGGAGTTGTAGACGTAGATCCTGATCAGGTGGTGAGTGATCTGGCCGTCGGCTGTCGCCTTGGCGCCGGCCGTCACCTCGGTCCCCTCGCTGATGGCCCGCAGGAACGAGTCCGGGGTGACCAGGTCCAGGCCCAGCGCCGGTGCCAGCATGGAGAAGATCGACTCCGACGCCCCGACCGGGGTCCCGGCGTACCTCGCCTTGATGGAGGCCACCAGGGCGTCGTAGGGCCCGAGAGCCACGCTCTCGAACTGGACGGCCCGGGCCCGGAAGTACCCGGCATGGGCCGGCTCCAGGCGGGACAGGTCGGACACGTAGGCGGCGACGACCGTCGTGACGTCGGCCGGGTTGTACCAGCGGTGGGGGTTGCCCCCGTTGCCCACCCCCACCACCTGGCCGACGTCGAGGACCTGGCGCCGGCCCGGGTCGGCGGCCAGCAGCCTGGGCATCCACGTGTCGTAGCCGATGCCGTTGTACCAGACGAGCCGAGCCGAGGCCACAGCGCGCCCGTCGGCCGGGGTGGGCTCGTAGACGTGGGGGTCGGCGCTGGGATCGGTGATGATGCTGGTCACCTGGACCCAGCGGCCGCCCACCTGGGCGGCGATGGAGCCCCAGTCGTTCTCGGCGACGACCACCGGGATCCTCCCCTGCGGGCCGGGTGAGGCGGCCGGGCCAGCCCCGCAACCGGCCAGGGACAGGCCGGCGGCGGCCAGCACTACCCGGGCCCATGCGCTCCCAGCCTTCATGGCCGCCAACCTAATCGAGACTGAGTCTCATTTCCACCCTGAAATGGGGTCTGCCGGCGCCGGTCGGACCAGAGCGGGACGACCTCCTCGTCGTCACCGGCGTCACCGGCGTCCTGGTGGAGGACTTGAGCACGGCAGTTGCGGTGGGGGCGTCGTCGAGCAGCGCCCCGACCGCCTCGAGCGCCGAGCCGCCGGCCACCGCCCGGGCCACGGCGATGCCCGGCGCCAGGGCAAGGTCGGCCTGGCCGGTCGACACCCGGTCGAGGGCCGTCGACGGCGACCCCGCCGGCTCCAGGGTGACCTTGACGCCGGCGCTGCCATAGAAGCCGGCGGCCAGGGCCACCAGGACCGGAGCCTGGTGGGCATCGGTCGGCCCGTCTAGGGCGACGGCCACCCCGCCCCCGCTGGGCCGGCCCCCGCCGTTGCCCGACGAGCAACCGGCGACCACGGTGGCGACCACGGCTACGACCAAGGCCGCCTTCGGCGCCCGGCCCCCGACCCGCCGACGGGGCCGTCTGGCCGCCGGGACAGTGTTCGAGGACGTCGTCGGGCACGCGGGCGGGCGGGGGGGCGGAAATGGGGTCATCGGCTCCTCGGGAGCACCTTGGGGACGGGCGAAGGGGGGCGAAGGGGCAACGCCAGCCAGGGGGGCACGGGCCGGCCCCGGAGCCTGAGGCCCGGCCCGGGAGCCGGCGCCCCGGTCCCGGGCCCCAGCGCCGGCCGCCCCCCCAAAAGC
>JBOGGP010000137.1:0-6803 GCA_050744105.1 Acidimicrobiales bacterium | reverse complement strand
CAGCGGGCCAGCCAGCCCCAGCCGGCCACCCCGCCCCAGCGGGCCAGCCAGCCCCAGCCGGCCACCCCGCCCCAGCGGGCCAGCCAGCCCCAGCGGGCCAGCCAGCCCCAGCCGGCCAGCCGGACCCAGCGGGCTAAGCAGCCCCAGCCGGCCAGCCGGACCCCGCCGGCCAGCCGCCACCTGCTGTCGGTGGCCGACCTGGGCGCCGGCGGCATCGTGGAGGTCCTCGACCTGGCCGACCGCTTCGTCGAGGTCAGCGCCCGCCCCATCCCCCGGGTGCCGGCCCTGCGGGGCAAGACGGTGGTGTCGCTGTTCTTCGAGGACTCGACGCGGACCCGGCTCAGCTTCGAGACGGCGGCCCGGCGGCTCTCGGCCGACACCATGAGCTTCTCGGTGTCGGGCTCGTCGCTGAGCAAGGGGGAGTCGGTCCGTGACACCGCCGCCACGGTGGCGGCCATGGGGGTCGACGCCATGGTCGTGCGCCACCGCTGCGCCGGGGTGCCCGCCCAGGTGGCCCGCTGGCTGGACCCCGACCTGGCCGGGGCCGGGCCGGTGGTCGTCAACGCCGGTGACGGCTGGCACGAGCACCCCACCCAGGCCCTGCTCGACTGCTGCACGATCCGGCGTGAGCGCCGGCGTCGCGGCCATCCCGCACCCGCCGGCCGCCATCCGCTGGGCGGGCTGCACGTCGCCATCGTGGGGGACGTGGCCCACAGCCGGGTGGCCCGTTCGGGCGTCATCGCCTTCGCCGCCCTGGGGGCCCGGGTGACCCTGGTGGGCCCGCCGACGCTGATGCCCCCCTCGCTGGCCGGCTGGCCGGTGGAGGTGACCCACGACCTGGACTCGCTCCTGGCCACCCTGGACGTGGTCTACCTGCTGCGCCTGCAGCGGGAGCGGATGAACGAGGCCCTCCTGCCCTCCGAGCGCGAGTACCGGGCCGGCTACGGCCTGAGCTCGGCCCGGGCCGACGCCCTGCCCCCCGATGCCCTGGTGATGCACCCCGGCCCGGTCAACCGGGGGGTGGAGGTGGCCGCCGAGGTGGCTGACCGCCCGTGCTCGGTGATCGTCAGCCAGGTGGCCAACGGCGTGGCCGTGCGCATGGCTGTCCTGTTCCGCCTCCTCGGCCCGCCGGCGGCCCCGCCGGTCCCCGACCATGCCGGGTGACGCCCCCCGGCCGGCGGGCCGGACGGGCCGGAGGCCGGCGCAGCTGCTGATCCGGGGGGGCACCGTCGTCGACTCCCAGGGCAGCCGCCGGGGCGACGTGCTGGTCTCCGACGGGCTCATCGCCGCCGTGGGAGCCGGCATCGGATCCGAGGTGGCAGGCGGAGCGGGGGGCGGCCTCGGCACCGCCTCCGGCCGGCGCGCCCGGGGCCGGGTGGTGCTCGACGCCGGCGGATGCGTGGTGGCGCCGGGCCTGGTCGACCTGCACACCCACCTGCGCCAGCCGGGGCGGGAGGAGGCCGAGACGGTGGAGAGCGGGGCCCGGGCCGCCGCCCTGGGGGGGTACACGGCGGTGGTGGCCATGCCCAACACCGAGCCGCCGGCCGACTCGGCCGCCGTCGTCCGCCACGTCCAGGCCCTCGGCCAGGGCGCCTGCTGCCAGGTGGCGGTGGCCGGGGCCATCACCGTCGGGCGGGCCGGCGAGCGCCTGGCCCCGCTGGCCGAGATGGCTGCCCTCGGGGTGAGGCTGTTTACCGACGACGGCAACGGCGTGCAGGATGCCCGCCTGATGCGACGGGCGCTGGAGTACGCCTCGGTGCTCGGGGTCACCCTGGCCCAGCACTGCGAGGACCGCGCCCTAGCCGCCGGGGGCCACATGCACGAGGGCGCCTGGTCCAGCCGGCTCGGCATCCCCGGCCAGCCCGCCGAGGCCGAGGAGATGATGGTGATGCGCGACATCGCCCTGTGCCGGCTCACGGGGGCGCCGGTCCACCTCATGCACCTGTCGACGGCGGGGTCGGTCGCCCTGGTCGCCGCGGCCAAGGCAGCAGGTCTGGCGGTGAGCGCCGAGGCGGCCCCCCACCACTTCACCCTCACCGACGCCGAGGTGGCGTCCTACGACCCGGTGTTCAAGGTGAACCCGCCGCTGCGGACCGCCACCGACGTCGCCGCCCTGAAGCGGGGGCTGGCCGACGGGACCATCGACGCCATCGCCACCGACCACGCCCCCCACACCGCGGCGGAGAAAGAAACCCCCTTCGGTGAGGCTCCCCCCGGGATGCTGGGGCTCGAGACGGCGCTCGGCCTGGCCCTGGGCGAGCTTGGCCTTCCACTCGAAGCGGTGGTCGCCCTGATGTCGTGGCAGCCGGCTCGGATCGCCGGCCTGTCCGGCTCCCACGGCGGCCCGCTGCGGCGGGGGGCGGCGGCCAACCTGTGCGTCATCGACCCCGACTCGTGCTGGACCGTCCGACCCGAGCGCCTGGCCAGCCGCAGCGGCAACACCCCCTACGCCGGCCGCCAGCTGCGGGGCCGGGCCCGCCACACCGTGCTCGGCGGCGAAGCGGTGGTCGTCGACTTCGAGGCCCGGCGCTAGTGACGGGCTCCCCCTCCCCGGGCGGGCACGTGGACATGCCGCGGCCGGCCGGCCTCCTGGTCCTGGCCGACGGCACCGCCTTCGAGGGCGAGACGGTCGGCTGGCAGGGCGGCGGGATCAGCACCGGGGAGCTGGTCTTTAACACCGTCCTCACCGGCTACCAGGAGGTGCTGACCGATCCCTCCTACGCCGGCCAGGTCGTCTGCTTTACCTACCCCCACATCGGCAACTACGGGGTGGCCCCCGCCGACGACGAGGCCCGACGGCCCTTCTGCCGGGGCGTCGTCGTGCGCGACCTGTCGGAGCCGTCGGCCGGCCGACAGCCCGCCAGCTGGCGATCGGGGGAGACCCTCCAGTCCTTCCTGGCCCGCCACGGCGTCGCCGGCCTCTCCGGCGTCGACACCCGCCGGCTCACCCGCCACGTGCGCGACGAGGGCTCGATGCCGTGCGCGTTCGCCGCCGTGGAGGGCGAGGGGGCGGTGCCCGAGGCCGAGATCGTCTCGGCCGCCGCCGCTGCCGCCGGCACCGAGGGGGTCGACCTGGTCTCGGAGGTGACCACCCCCCGGCCCTACCAGGTGCCGGCCCGGCCGGGGGCCGGCGAAGGGCTCCGGGTGGTGGCCTACGACCTCGGCATCAAGCGCCACATCCTGGACCACCTGGCCGCCCTGGGCGACGTCGAGGTGGTGCCGGCCTCCACGCCGGCCGGCGACGTGCTGGACCGGAGGCCCGACGGGGTGTTCCTCTCCAACGGGCCGGGCGACCCCGCCGCCCTGGGGGCCGTGGCGGCGACGGTGGGGGAGCTGCTCGGTCGGGTGCCGGTCATGGGGATATGCCTCGGCCACCAGCTGCTCGGCACCGCCCTGGGGGGCTCCACCTACAAGCTGGCCTTCGGCCACCACGGGGGCAACCACCCGGTGCGGCGCCGTCGCGACGGGGCCGTCGAGATCACCGCCCAAAACCACAGCTACGCCCTGGCCGGGGGCAGCCTGCCCCCCGGGGTGGAGGTGACCCACGTCAACCTCAACGACGCCGTGGTCGAGGGCATCGCCTGCCCCGACCGGCTGGCCTTCTCCGTGCAGTACCACCCCGAGGCCGGGCCCGGGCCCCACGACGCCGGCTACCTGTTCGACGACTTCGCCTCCCTCATGGCCCGGTCGCGGTCGCGCTGATGCCCCGGCGCGACGACCTGCACTCGATCCTGGTCATCGGCTCGGGCCCCATCGTCATCGGCCAGGCCTGCGAGTTTGACTACTCCGGCACCCAGGCGTGCCGGGTCCTCGGCGCCGAGGGCTACCGGGTGATCCTGGCCAACTCCAACCCGGCGACGATCATGACCGACCCCGCCTTCGCCGACCGGACCTACGTGGAGCCTCTCGACGCCGAGGTGCTCGCCGCCATCGTCGAGCGGGAGCGGCCCGACGCCGTGCTGCCCACGCTCGGGGGCCAGACCGCCCTCAACCTGGCCATGGAGCTGTCCGAGGCCGGCGTCCTGGACCGCTTCGGGGTCGAGATGATCGGGGCCAGCGCCGCTGCCATCGCCACCGCCGAGGACCGGGGCCGGTTCAAGGAGGCCATGACCGGGATCGGCCTGGCCGTGCCCGACTCCGGCTTCGCCCACACCCTGGCCGAGGCGGTGGCCGTCGCCGAGCGCATCGGCTACCCCCTCATCGTCCGGCCCTCCTACATCCTCGGGGGGGCGGGCACCGGGATCGCCACCGACGGGGCCAGCTTCGAGCGCCTGGCCGGCGAGGGCCTCGACGCCAGCCCCGTCTCGGAGATCCTGGTGGAGCGCTCGATCGCCGGCTGGAAGGAGTACGAGCTGGAGGTCATGCGCGACCACGCCGGCAACTGCGTGGTGGTCTGCGCCATCGAGAACGTCGATCCCATGGGCGTCCACACCGGCGACTCCATCACCGTGGCCCCGGCCCAGACGCTCTCCGACTTCGAGTACCAGCGGATGCGCGACGCCGCCTTTGCCTGCCTCCGGCGGATCGGGGTGGACACCGGGGGATCCAACATCCAGTTCGCCCTCGACCCGGCGACGGGGGAGATGGTGGTGATCGAGATGAACCCCAGGGTGAGCCGTTCGAGCGCCCTGGCCTCCAAGGCCACCGGCTTTCCCATCGCCAAGATCGCCGCCCGCCTGGCCGTGGGGTACCGCCTGGACGAGATCGCCAACGACATCACCGGCGCCACCCCGGCGTGCTTCGAGCCGAGCATCGACTACGTGGTCACCAAGGTGCCCCGGTGGGCGTTCGAAAAGTTCCCCGGCGCCGGCGACGTGCTCGGCACCCGCATGCGCTCGGTGGGCGAGGTCATGGCCATCGGGCGCACCTTCCCCGAGTCCGTGCAAAAGGCGCTGCGCTCCCTCGAGCTGGGCCGCCTGGGGCTCGGCTGCGACCCCTCCGAGTCCGCCTTCGACGCCTGGACCGACGACGAGCTGGTCCGGCGGGCCGCCGTGGCCACCCCGGACCGGCCCTTCCAGCTGGAGGCGGCGCTGCGCAGGGGGATCCCGGTCGAGCGCCTGGCCCGGGCCACCGGGATCGACCCGTGGTTCCTCGACCAGCTGTGGCGGGTGGTCGCCGAGCGGCGCCGCCTGGCCGCCATCGGCGGGGCCGGGGCCATGGGCCGGTCGGACTGGCGCCGGGCCAAGCGCCTCGGCTTCTCCGACGCCCAGCTGGCCTGGCTGTGGTCGGCCGACGCCGCGTCGGTCCGCCAGGCCCGGCTGGGCGCCGGCGTGCGGGCGACCATGAAGACCGTCGACACCTGCGCCGCCGAGTTTGCCGCGGCCACCCCGTACCACTACTCGACCTTCGAGGACACCGACGAGGTGGCCGCCGGTGACCGGCCCAAGGTGATAATCCTCGGGTCGGGCCCCAATCGCATCGGCCAGGGGGTCGAGTTCGACTACTGCTGCGTGCAGGCCAGCTTCGCCCTCCACGACGCCGGGTTCGAGACGGTGATGGTCAACTGCAACCCCGAGACCGTCTCCACCGACTACGACACGAGCGACCGCCTGTACTTCGAGCCGGTGGGGTGGGAGGAGGTGACCAACGTCATCGAGGCCGAGTCGGCGGCCGGCCCGGTGGCCGGGGTCATCGTCTCCCTCGGCGGCCAGACTCCCCTGAAGCTGGCCGGCCTCCTGCCCGCCGGCCTGGTGCTCGGGACCTCACCCGACTCCATCGACCTGGCCGAGGACCGCAGCCGGTGGTCGGCGCTGTGCGACCGCCTGGGCGTGCCCCAGCCCCCCGGGGGCACCGCCCGCAGCGTGGACGAGGCCCTGGCCGTGGCCGCCCGCATCGGCTACCCGGCCCTGGTCCGGCCCAGCTACGTGCTGGGCGGCCGGGCCATGGAGATCGTCTACGGCGACGACGACCTCCGCCTGTGCATGGCCGAGCTGGCCGCCGGCGGCACGCTGGGGCGGGAGGGAGGCCTGTCGGCCGAGCGGGCGGTGCTGATCGACCACTTCCTGGAGGACGCCGTCGAGGTCGACGTGGACGCCGTGCGCGACGCCACCGGCGAGGTGCTCGTCGCCGCGGTGATGGAGCACGTAGAGGAGGCCGGGGTGCACTCCGGCGACAGCGCCTGCGTGATCCCCCCCCAGACCCTCGCCCCCGAGACCGTCCACACCATGGAGGCCTTCACCCGGGCCATCGCCGACGCCCTGGAGGTGAGGGGTCCCCTCAACGTGCAGTACGCCGTCCAGGCCGGGCGGGTGCTGGTGCTCGAGGCCAATCCCCGGGCCAGCCGCACGGTGCCGTTCGTCTCCAAGGCGACCGGGGTCCCCCTGGCCCAGGTCGCCGCCCGGGTGATGGCGGGGGCGACCCTCGCCGGCCTCCGGGCCGAGGGCCTGCTGAGGCCCCCGGTGGCCGCCGGCCACGTGAGCGTCAAGGAGGCGGTCCTGCCCTTCTCGCGCTTCCCCGAGGCCGACACCCTGCTCGGCCCCGAGATGCGCTCGACCGGCGAGGTCATGGGCATCGACGCCACCTTCGGACTGGCCTTCGCCAAGAGCCAGGCGGCGGCCGGCCAGAGGCTGCCGGAGGGGGGGATGGTGTTTTGCTCGCTGGCCGACCGGGACAAGCCCGGAGGGGTGGGGGTGGCCGTGCTGCTGGTCCGGGCCGGCTTCACCATCGCCGCCACCGAGGGGACCGCCGCCCACCTGGAGGCGGAGGGCGTCCCGGTGGAGACGGTGGTGGCCAAGATGAGGGCGCCCGGCGGTGCCCTCGCCGGCGCCGGCGGGGGCGTGGAGCGCGCCGGGGTGGGCGGGGAG
>JBOGGP010000136.1:0-6817 GCA_050744105.1 Acidimicrobiales bacterium | reverse complement strand
CGATCAGGGCGCCGGCGCCGTGGGCGCTGGCGGTGATGGCCGAGCCCAGTGCGAAGGTGGCCAGGCAGCCGAGGAACACCGGGCGCCGCCCGTGGTGGTCCGACAGCCGCCCGAGGAGGGGGAGCAGGGCCACGTAGCCGGCCAGGAAGCCGGTGATGATCGGAGTGGCCCGCTGCAGCTGGTCGACGCCGAGCCCGGTGCCGCCCATGATCGACGGCAGCGCCACCACCACCACGTAGGTGTCGGCGGCGCCGAGCAGGACGGCGGCGCCGGCGGGGACCAGGGCCCGCCGCCCGGGGGCCGCTCGCCCGGCGGCGGTGGCGGTCGCCCCGGGCTGGCCGGCGCCGGCCACTCAGGTCGGTGGCTGGTCGATGGTCACGGCCTCGCCGTAGCCGGTGAGGGTGACCACGTAGGTCGACGCCACCGCCGGGCGGGCGAACGGCCCCGTCAGCGCCACCTGGCGCACCTGGTGGCTGGCCGGGTCGATGTCGAGCACCAGGCGCACGGCCTCGGCCGGGTCCACGTCGGGCAGCAGGCCGGCGACGTCGGCGCCGGGGACCGCTCCGGAGATCTCCTCGACGACCTCGCCGCCCACCCGGCGCCGGCCGGCGACGCTGGAGCCGCCCAGCTCGGTGAGCAGGCGGCTGACCCCGGTGCCGGGGTTGAGGAGCTGGGCGGGATCGCCCAGGCCGAACCTGGCCGGGTCCGTGACCTGATAGTGACCGGTGAAAGGCAGCTCGGCGAAGAATTTCCCCCCCGCCTCTATGAGCTTGACGCTGGCCGGCAGGCCGTCGAGGGACACCTGGAACGTCCCCTCCAGCTGGTCGGGGCGGGCCAGGTCACCCGAGCCGCCCTGCAGCGTCGTCCCCACCGCCGGCAGGTTCTGGCTGGCGAGCACGAAGTGCAGGGCCGGCGTGCGGTCGATGGTGGCCCGGGCGGCGGCCAGGAGGGGCCGGGCGGCGGCGGCGGCGGGGGCCGAGGCGCACCCGGCCACGGCGGCGCCGCCAACCACCGCGGCGACCAGCAGTCGTCTCACCCGCGGAGGTTACCCATCGGGGGCTGCCCGGAAGGCCGGCAGGGTCCGAGCGGCGCCCTGAGCGCGAAGCGCAGGTTGGGAAAGGGGGCGTCGCCCGCCGGAAATCCTTAGCAACGGGAAGGATGGGTGGGCCGGGAGGTGTTGGAGGAGAGGTGACCGGCTCCGAAGCGCCCGGGCCCGCCGGCTCCCCCAGGTCCGTGGCCTACAAGTGGATCGCGCTGTCCAACACCACCATCGGGGTGCTGATGGTGACCATCAGCGGGTCCGTCACCCTGATCGCCCTGCCCGACATCTTCCGGGGCATCCACCTGGACCCGCTGACGCCGGGCAACACCAGCTACTTCCTGTGGCTGCTGATGGGCTTCCTGCTCGTCACCTCGGTGCTGGTGGTGAGCCTGGGCCGGGTGGGCGACATCTACGGCCGGGTGAGGATGTACAACCTGGGCTTTGCCATCTTCACCATGTGCTCCATCGGGCTGTCGGTGACCTGGCTGACCGGCCCGGCCGGGGCCATCTGGCTGATCGTCGTGCGCATATTCCAGGGGGTGGGCGGGGCCTTCCTCCTCGCCAACTCGAGCGCCATCGTCACCGACGCCTTCGGAGAGGACCAGCGGGGCCTGGCCCTCGGGATCAACGGGGTGGCGGCCATCAGCGGCTCGTTCATCGGGCTCGTCGTCGGCGGGGTCCTGGCCCCGATCCAGTGGCGGCTGGTGTTCCTGGTGTGCGTGCCCTTCGGCCTGTTCGGCACGGTCTGGGCGTACGCCAGGCTGGACGACGGCGCCGCCGGGAACCCGGGCGCGGGCGCGGCGGCCCGGGTCGACTGGTGGGGCAACGTGACCTTCGCCGCCGGCCTGGTGTCGCTGCTGACCGGGATCGTCTACGGCATCCAGCCCTACGGCGGCCACACCATGGGCTGGACCAACCCCGGTGTGCTGCTGGCCATCCTCGGGGGCCTGGCCACCCTGGCCCTGTTCGCGTGGATCGAGGCCCGCGTGCCCCAGCCCATGTTCGAGCTGTCCCTGTTCCGGATCCGGGCCTTCGCCGCCGGCAACATCGCCAACCTGCTGGGCGCCCTCGGGCGCGGCGGCCTGCAGTTTATGCTCATCATCTGGCTCCAGGGCATCTGGCTGCCCCAGCACGGCTACTCGTTCGCCCAGACCCCGCTGTGGGCCGGCATCTACATGGTCCCGCTGACCGTTGGCTTCCTGGTGGCCGGGCCCGCCTCGGGGGTGCTCAGCGACCGCTACGGGGCCCGCCCCTTCGCCACCCTGGGGATGATCGGTGCGGCGGTGTCGTTCGGGCTGCTCGAGTTGCTGCCCCTGGACTTCGGCTTCGGGTGGTTCGCCTCGATCCTGGTGCTCACCGGGCTGTCGATGGGCCTGTTCTCCTCCCCCAACCGGGCGGGGGTGATGAACAGCCTCCCCCCCGACCAGCGCGGCGCCGGCGCCGGCATGATGACCACCTTCCAGAACGCCGCCCAGGTCCTCTCCATCGGGGTGTTCTTCAGCGTCATCACCCTCGGCCTGGCCGCCACCCTGCCCACCCACCTCTACCACGGCCTGGTGGCAGGCGGCGTGCCCCCCGCCGCCGCCCACCGGGTCGCCTCCGAGCCGCCCATCGCCGCCCTGTTCTCGGCCTTCCTGGGCCTGAACCCGATCGGCCAGCTCCTGCCCGCCTCCGCCCTGGCCCACCTCGGGCCGGGCCAGGCCGCCGCCCTCACCGGGAGGTCGTTCTTCCCCCGCCTCATCTCGACGCCCTTCGGCACCGGCCTGCACTACGCCTTCGACTTCGCCATCGCCTGCTCGGTCGCCGCCGCCGCCGCCTCGTGGCTGCGGGGCCGGCGGTACCTCCACCCGGCGCCGGCGGCGACCCCCCTGCTCGAGGCGCAGGCACCCGGGAGGCCCTCCGACCCGGTTGCCGCCGGCGAAGGTGCGCAACTGCTCGTCGCCGAGCACAATGGTGACCGTGCAGGTCGACATTTCGCCCGATGAGCTCGACGAGCTGGAGTACGAGTCGATCCACATCCTGAGGGAGGTGGCGGCCACCTGCGAGCGGCCGGCCCTGCTCTTCTCGGGAGGCAAGGACTCCATGGTCATGCTCCGCCTGGCCGAGAAGGCGTTCCTGCCCGCCCGCATCCCCTTCCCCGCCGTCCACGTCGACACCGGCCACAACTTCGAGGAGGTGATCGACTTCCGGGACCGCCAGGTGGCCGCCTTCGGGGTGCGCCTGGTGGTGGCCTCGGTCCAGGAGTCGATCGACTCGGCGCGGGTCTCCGAGGAGCCCGGTCCGGGGGCCAGCCGCAACCGGCTCCAGAGCGTGACCCTGCTCGACACCATCGCCGGCCACGGCTTCGACGCCGTCTTCGGCGGCGGCCGCCGTGACGAGGACAAGGCCCGGGCCAAGGAGCGCATCTTCTCCATCCGCGACGACTTCGGGCAGTGGGATCCCAAGCGCCAGCGGCCCGAGGTGTGGAACCTGTACAACGCCGCCCACCGCCGCGGCGAGCACCTGCGGGTGTTCCCGATCAGCAACTGGACCGAGCTCGACGTGTGGCACTACGTCCGGCGCGAGGAGCTGGAGCTGCCCTCCATCTACTTCGCCCACCACCGCGACGTCTTCCTGCGCGACGGCATGTGGCTGGCCGCCGGCCCGGTGGCCCTCCCCGGCCCCGCCGAGGAGGTCGAGCGCCGGCTGGTGCGGTTCCGCACCGTCGGGGACGCCTCCTGCACCGGGGCGGTCGAGTCGGCGGCGGCGGGGATCGACCAGGTCATCGCCGAGGTGGCGGCCAGCCGGGTCACCGAGCGTGGCGCCACCCGAGCCGACGACCGCTTCAACGAGGCGGCCATGGAGGACCGCAAGAGGGAGGGCTACTTCTAAGCCGTGCTCCGCTTCGCCACCGCCGGCTCGGTCGACGACGGCAAGTCGACCCTCATCGGGCGCCTGCTGGTCGACTCCAAGCAGATCTTCGAGGACCAGCTCGAAGCCGTGGCGCGCACCAGCGCGGCCCGGGGGTACGACTACACCAACCTGGCCCTGCTCACCGACGGCCTGCGGGCGGAGCGGGAGCAGGGCATCACCATCGACGTGGCCTACCGGTACTTTGCCACCCCCCGGCGCAAGTTCATCATCGCCGACACCCCGGGACACACCCAGTACACCCGCAACATGGTGACCGGGGCGTCGACGGCCGACCTGGCCCTGGTCCTGGTCGACGCCCGGCGGGGGATGACCGAGCAGTCGCACCGCCACGCCGTCATCGCCTCCCTCCTCGCCGTCAAGCACCTGGTGGTCTGCGTCAACAAGATGGACCTGGTCGACTGGTCCGAGGAGGCCTTCGACGCCGTGCGGGAGGCCTTCAGCGCCTTCGCCGCCAAGCTCGAGGTCACCGACGTGGTCTTCGTGCCCGTCTCCGCCCTGCACGGCGACAACGTCACCAGCCACTCGGCCAACACGTCGTGGTACGGCGGGCCCACCCTGCTGTGGCACCTGGAGAACGTCTACACCGGCTCCGACCGCAACCTCATCGACCCCCGGTTTCCCGTCCAGTACGTCATCCGGCCCATGTCCCACGACCACCCCGACTACCGGGGCTACGCCGGCGAGGTGGCCGGAGGGGCGTTCCGGGTCGGCGACGAGGTGCTCGTCCTGCCGTCGGGCTTCACCACCACCGTGCGGGCCGTCGAGCTGGCCGGCCGGCCGGTGGAGGAGGCCCTCCCCCCCATGTCGGCCACCATCCTCCTCGACGACGAGCTCGACCTGGGCCGGGGGGACATGATCTGCCGGGTGGGCAACGCTCCCACCGTGTCCCAGGACATCGAGGCCATGGTGTGCTGGTTTGCCGACCAGCCCCTCGCCGCCGGCGGCCGCTACGAGATCCGCCACACCACCCGGGCGGCCCGGGCCGTGGTCACCGACGTGGCCTACCGCCTAGACGTCAACACCCTGCACCGCGACGAGTCCGCCCACCGGCTCGAGCTCAACGGGATCGGGCGGGTCACCGTCCGCAGCGCCCAACCCCTCATGTTCGACCCCTACCGCCGCAACCGCCGCACGGGCAGCTTCGTCCTCCTCGACGAGTCCACCAAGGCCACCGTGGGCGCCGGCATGATCATCGGCCAGGCCGGCTAGCTCTTGGCCGGCGCCGTCCCTCCTGGTGCGGTCTCCCCCGGTGCGGTCTCGCCGGGTGCGGTCTCGGCCGGCGCGGTCTCGCCCGGCGCGGCCTCCCCCGGCGCGGCCTCCCCCGGCGCGGTCTCGCCCGGCGCGGTGTGGCACGCCGGCGCCGTGCCCCGCGCCGAGCGGTGGGCCGCCGGCCGGCTCGGGGGCCTCACGGTGTGGCTGACCGGGCTGTCGGGCTCGGGCAAGTCCACGGTCGCCGGCGAGGTGGGCCGGCGCCTGGCCGCCGCCGGGCGGGCCCACTACGTCCTCGACGGCGACAACCTGCGCCACGGCCTCAACGGCGACCTGGGCTACGACGCCGCCAGCCGGCAGGAGAACGTGCGCCGCGCCGGCGAGGTGGCCTGCCTCATGGCCGACGCCGGCCTGGTCGTCCTGGCCTGCCTCATCAGCCCCTACCGGGCCGGGCGGGACCGGGTCCGGGCCGGCCACGCCGGCGCCGGCCTGGCCTTCGTGGAGGTGTGGGTGGACACCCCTCTCGAGCTGTGCGAGTCACGGGACCCCAAGGGGCTGTACCGCCGGGCCCGCGCCGGCCGCCTGGCCGGCATGACCGGCATCGACGACCCCTACGAGGCGCCGGCCGGCGCCGAGGTCGTCCTGCGCCCGGGGCCCTCTGTCGCCGACCACGCCGCCGCCGTCCTCGGCGCCATAGGACTCTGATCCTGGACGAGGCCGGCGCCGGCCCAGGGCCGGACGGACCGGTGCCGGGGGTCGCCGCCGGCGTCGTTTGGACGTTTTCAGCCGTTTGGACGGATCTTGCCGATATTGGGGGCAATCCGTCCAAAAGGCTAAAAACGTCCAAGAGTCCACCGGTCGGATAGGAGCACCTGGCCGATCGTTCGTCCTGGCAACGGCCCTCTACTAAGACGAGCGTTGCTTCGTTGACTCTGTTGAGGTCTTGACCAGCGTGAATACTCAAAATTCAGTCAACGAAGCAACGCTCGCCTTGGTACCAGGACTCCTACTACCTTTCCTCGTCTCGACAAGCTCTAAGCGATCTACGCGATGCTGGGTTGGATGCTCTAGAAATCAGCAGAGACGAGCCGCCCCGTCGACGGGCGACTGACACTGCTCGCTGGCCCGCTGTCGGTAGCGCACCCCTGAATCGCGTCTCGTGCTCCTCGAAGACAACTGAGCCGGAGCATCGACTGCCTGGGACGCGGCAGCGAGCTCCTGCTCGATCCCGCCCGACTGCGGTGTCCCGCTTCCAAGGATCCAAGGAAGTGGACGAGCGGGAGAGCAGAAGGTGAAGACGACTGCCAGCCACCCGTCTACCGCTCGGAGCCCGTCGGTCTTCGATACCCAGCTCGCCGGACCATGGTGAGGGGCATGTGCGGGCGCTTCACGTCGACGTCGACCGCCGACGACCTGGCCGCTGCCTTCCACGTCGACGAGTTGGTGGCCGAGGCCCTCCCGCGCCGCCACAACGTCGCTCCCACCCAGCAAATCTACGCCGTCGCCACCCGCCCGCTCCGGCCGCCACCCGCCGGCCTCGGCCCCGCCGGCCCCGACCCAGGCCCCGCCGGCCCCACCGCAGGACGCGGCCGTCCCGTCCGCCAGCTGGGGACCTTTCGCTGGGGCCTGGTCCCGTGGTGGGCCAAAGACCCG
>JBOGGP010000135.1:0-6835 GCA_050744105.1 Acidimicrobiales bacterium | reverse complement strand
TGCGACGGCTGGGCCGACCTGGTCGCCGGCAGCCGCCACCGGGAGCGGGCCGGGGCCGGGGGGCTGGCCGGCCCGTGGCGCCGGGCCGTCTCGGGGGGCAGCCGGCGCCTGGTCCATGCCCTCCTGCCCCGCTCCCGCTGCCTGGCCGACCCCATGAGCGGGCTGTTCGCCCTCGACCGCTCCGTGATCGCAGGGGTGGGGCTGCGGGCCAACGGCTTCAAGATCCTGCTGGAGGTGGTGGTGCGGGGACGGCCCCGGCGGGTCCACAACCTGGACTACCACTTCGCCCGCCGCCACGCCGGCCAGAGCAAGGCCCGGCCCCGGGAGGGGGCCAGGTTCCTGTCCCACCTGGGGCGCCTGGTGCTCGACGGCCCCTCCCTGCGAGACCATCCCCCCGCCGGCGCCGCCGTGGCCCCGGATGGCGGTCACGCCTCCCGGCTGAGCATCGAGTCGCCCTGCTCCTGCCAGCGGGCCATCGTCCAGACCAGGTCGGACAGCCGGTTGAGGTAGGCGCCCACCAGCGAGGCCGGCGCCTGGTCGCCGCCGGCGGTGGCCTGGTCCCGCTCCTGGGCGGCCACGACCAGGCGCTCGGCCCGGCGAATGGTGGTGCGAGCCACGTCGAGGAGGGCCGGCACCCGACCCTGGCCCGGGATCACGAAGTCGGCGAGGGGGGGGAAGCGGGCGCTCAGGTCGTCGATCACCGGTTCCAGGGCGGCCACCATCGCCGGGGTGACGAGGGTGGAGCCGGCCACCAGCCTGGCCCGGTTGGCCCCCGCCGTGGCCGTCTCGGCCATGGCCACGTACAGGTCGCGCTCCAAGCCCACCAGCACGGCGTCGAGCTCCGACCCGGCGGCCGCCTCGGCCCGCACCACCCCCAGGGCGGCCTGGGCCTCGTCGATCGCCCCGGTGGCCTCGATGGCCGGCGACGCCTTGGAGACCCGGCCCCCGTAGAGGAGGCCGGTGCTGCCGTCGTCGCCTTTCCTGGTGTAGACCCTCATGCCCCCGACAATGCCATGGCGCCGGCCCGGCTGGCGCCGCGGACTCGGCTCTGGCGTCGGCGGCCTAGCCCCCGGCCCCGTCGAGCGGCCTAGGATGGAGGCGACGAGCCGGCCCGACTGGGTAGGTAGAGCGTGATCGCTCCGGCTGGCACCGAAGCTGTCGACGACGCCTCCTGCCAGGCTCCACGCCCATGAACCCGTACCTCGAATCCGTGCATTCCCGGGTGGTCGTCTTCGACGGCGCCACCGGCACCAACATCCAGCTGCGCAACCTCGGTCCCGACGACTTCGGCGGGCCGGCCCTGGAAGGCTGCAACGAGGTCCTCTGCGACACCCGCCCCGACGTGGTGGCCGACCTGCACCGGTCGTTCCTCGACGTGGGCTGCGACGTGGTCGAGACCAACAGCTTCGGGTCCCTGCCCTGGGTGCTGGCCGAGTACGGCATCGCCGGCCGGGCCCGGGAGCTGGCCCGCCGGGCCGCCGGCATCGCCCGAGACGTCGCCGCCGCCTACCCCGGCCGATTCGTGGCCGGCTCCCTCGGCCCGGGCACCAAGATCGCCTCCCTGGCCCAGATCTCCTTCGCCGGCGCCCGCGACGGCTACCGGGAGGCGGCCGCCGGCCTGCTCGAGGGCGGCGCCGACCTCCTCGTGGTCGAGACCGTCCAGGACCTCCTCGGCGCCAAGGCCGCCGTCGTCGGCGCCCGCCAGGCCATGGCCGAGACCGGACGGTCGGTGCCCCTGCAGGTCCAGGTGACCATCGAGACCACCGGGCGGATGCTCATGGGCACCGAGATCGGTGCCGCCCTCACCTGCCTCGACGCCCTCCGGCCCGACGTGGTCGGGCTCAACTGCGCCACCGGGCCGGCGGAGATGAGCGAGCACCTGCGCTACCTGTCGCAGCGATCCCGCCTGCCCATTGCCGTACAGCCCAACGCCGGCCTGCCCTCGGTCGTCGACGGCCGCATGCACTACGACCTGACCCCGGCCGCCCTGGCCGCCCACCTGGCCCGCTTCGTCGCCGAGTACGGGGTCAGCGCCGTCGGGGGCTGCTGCGGCACCACCCCCGACCACCTGGCCGCCGTGGTGTCGGCCTGCGCGGCGCTGGCCCCGGCGGTCCGGGACCCGGCCTGGGAGCCGGGAGCGGCCTCGATCTACAGCCACGTCCCCTACGACCAGGCCCCGTCGTTCCTGGCGGTGGGCGAGCGGACCAACGCCAACGGCAGCCGCCGGTTTCGCGACGCCATGCTGGCCGGTGACTGGGACACCTGCGTGGCCATGGCCCGCGACGCCGTCAAGGAGGGTTCGCACGTCCTCGACGTCTGCGTGGACTTCACCGGCCGCGACGGCGTCGCCGACATGGCCGAGGTCGCCGGCCGCTTCGCCACCCAGGCCACCCTGCCCCTGATGCTCGACTCCACCGAGCCCGAGGTCGTCGAGGCCGGCCTCCAGCGGGTGGCCGGCAAGCCCATACTCAACTCGGTCAACCTGGAGGACGGCGACGCCCCCGGCACCAGGCTCGACCGGTTCTTGACGCTGGCCCGGACCTACGGCGCCGCCGTCGTCTGCACCTGCATCGACCAGGCCGGCCAGGCGCGCACCGCCGAGCGGAAGCTGGAGGCGGCCCAGGCCATCTACGACCTGGCCGTGGGGCGCTACGGCCTGGCCCCCGAGGATCTCCTCTTCGACCCGCTGGCCCTCACCCTCGGCACGGGGATGGAGGAGAGCCGCGGCGACGGGATGGCGACGATCGCCGGGATCGGGAAAATAAAGACCTCCCTGCCCCGGTCCCAGACCATCCTCGGGCTCTCGAACGTCAGCTTCGGCCTGGCGCCGGCGGCCCGCCACGCCCTCAACTCGGTCTTCCTCCACGAGTGCCAGGAGGCAGGGCTGGACGCGGCGATCGTCCACGCGGCGCGCATAATGCCGCTCAACCGGATAGACCCCGCCGTCGTGGCCGTCTGCCTGGACCTGATCTACGACCGGCGTGACCCGGGCCGGGGCTACGACCCGCTGGCCGACCTGCTGCGCATGTTCGAGGGCGTCACCTCCGACGCCCTGGTCCACGAGGACCGCAGTGGCTGGAGCGTCGAGCGCCGCCTGTCGCAGCGGGTGGTCGACGGCGACCGCGACGGCCTGGAGATCGACCTGGACGACGCCCTCACCTCGGGGTGGGCAGCCCTCGACGTGGTCAACGGTCCCCTCCTGGCCGGGATGAGGACGGTCGGGGAGCTGTTCGGGTCGGGGCAGATGCAGCTGCCCTTCGTCCTCCAGTCGGCCGAGACCATGAAGGCGGCGGTGGCCTTCCTCGAGCCGCACATGGAGAGGGGCCAGGACGGAGGCAAGGGCCGCATCGTGCTGGCCACCGTGAAGGGTGACGTGCACGACATCGGCAAGAACCTGGTGGACATCATCTTCACCAACAACGGCTACGAGGTCCACAACCTGGGCATCAAGGTGGCCCTGACCGAGATGCTGGCCGCCGCCGACAGGGTCGGGGCCGACGCCATCGGGATGTCCGGCCTGCTGGTCAAGTCCACGCTGATCATGCGGGAGAACCTGCTGGAGATGAACACGCTCGGCGTTTCCTCCATCCCGGTGATCCTCGGCGGGGCGGCCCTGACCCGCACCTACGTCGAGCGGGACCTGCGGGCCCGCTACGAGGGGCGCCTGTTCTACGGCAAGGACGCCTTCGAGGGCCTGCACACCATGGACCGGCTGATGGAGCTCAAGGCCGCGGGCGGCGACGACCCCGACTTCGGCCGGGCCCTGGGCGGCCGGGCCCTGGGTGACCGGGCGTCGGGTGACCGGGCCCTGGGTGACCGGGCGTCGGGTGACCGGGCGTCGGGTGACCGGGCGTCGGGTGACCGGGCGTCGGGTGACCGGGCGTCGGGTGACCGGGCGTCGGGTGACCGGGCGTCGGGTGACCGGCCGTCGGGTGACCGGCCGTCGGGTGACCGGCCGTCGGGTGACCGGGCCCTGGGTGACCGGGCGTCGGGTGACCGGCCGTCGGGTGACCGGGCGCCGGTCCCGGCGCTGCGCTCGGGGGGGCCGGAACCCGATCGGCGGCCGGTGCCGGCCCGGGCCCCGTCGGTGGCCACCGACAACCCGGTCTTCGTACCGCCCTTCGTGGGCTGGCGCGTCGAGCGGGGCATCCCCCTCGACGACATCGCCGGCTACCTCAACGAGACCTCGCTGTTCCGCAACCAGTGGGGCTACCGGCCCGACAAGTCCATCGGCGAGAGCGACGACGACTTCAAGGTGCGCATCCGGGCCGAGCTGCGGGCCCGCCTGGCCGACGGGCGCGCCGCCGGGGTCCTGCAGCCGGCGGTGGCCTACGGGTGGTTCGCCGTCAACTCGGAGGGCGACGACCTGGTGGTGTGGAAGGACGACAGCCGCAGCGCCGAGTGGCTGAGGTTCACCTTCCCCCGCCAGCCGGCCGAGCCGTGGCTGTCCATCGCCGACTTCCACCGGCCGGCGGCCAGCGGCGAGCCTGACTACGCCGCATTCCACGTCGTGACCATGGGACCCGCCGTCTCCGAGGAGGCGGCGCGGCTATTCGCCGCCGACCGCTACCAGGACTACCTCCACCTTCACGGCCTGGGCGTCGAGATGACCGAGGCCCTGGCCGAGCTGTGGCACCGCCGCATCCGAGAGGAGTGGGGCTTCGCCGGCGAGGACGGGCCGTCCCTCGCCGGCCTGTTCCGCCAGCGCTACCGGGGCGGGCGCTACTCGTGGGGCTACCCGGCCTGCCCCGACCTGGAGGACAACGCCAAGTGCGCCGAGCTGGTCGGCGCCGAGCGCATCGGGGTGGAGGTGGGCGAGGAGTCCTCGTGGCAGTTCCACCCCGAGCAGACCACGGCGGCGATCATCTGCCACCACCCCCAGGCCAAGTACTTCGTGGTCCGCCGGTCCTGAGGACGCCGAGCTGTGCACTGCGGTACCCCTTATCCGTACCTTGGTGCACAGTCCGTCATGCGACCAGGCTCAGGCGCCGCCGGGACACACCGATGTCGACCCGCCGCCCCCAGTCGAAGGGCAGGGGAGTCGGTCTCGATCCTCGGTGAAGACGGTCCCGGCGGCCAAGAGGGTGCCGCCGGCCTCCATCTCCGACCCGCTCGACGGAGGAGCGAAACGCCTGCCAGTAAGGTGCGCTCCGAGTGGCTGCCCTGGCCGTTGTCATCAGCTAGGCAGACGGTGAAGCCGAGGACGGTGATCGCCCCCTCGGCGTAGAAGGCGCCGGCGACGACGACGTTGGAGTTGCCCGCTCTCGCCGACAAGGATGCGGCGAGCACCACCAGCGAGCCCGTCCTGGGCACGAACCTCGGGACGACGCAGCTGATCGGCGACCCCATCTGGCGCTCGGCGGTGGCGCACCGGGGCACTGACGTACATCCGCGGGGCGCCCTCCGTAGGGCGGGTTGACCGTCAGCGCGTCGGTGACCGTCACCTGGGCGAGCGCAGGCAGGAGGTAGTTGCCCCTCGGACAGGACCCTCGCCTCGCCGGACGCACGACGAGCGATGCCCTTGCAGATGGGACCCGTCCGGAGGGAGTTGGTGGCGCACGGATCCCCGCGTCGATAGGACCGAGGAGCTGTTCTGGACAACTGGACAACCACCGGCGCCGGGGTTACCGCGAGTGGGCCGAGTATTCGATGTCGTAGTTCGTGCCCGGCTCGTCGAAGGCTCCCGGGGGCGGCCACATCCACGGCTGCATCCACAGCTCACGTTGGCGAATAACTATGGAGTAGTTCTCTCTCCGATCATTCCTGATATAGTCATACATGTCCCCACTCTGCGACCTGCCGCCGTAGGTCCACCCGCGGGCCACGAGTCGGTCCCGGTACCAGTCGAGGATGGCGTCGGGGTCGGCCTCCACCCGTCGCCACCTGGTGATGCTGGCCGAGGTCTCCATGCCGTCGTGGCCGTGGTGCTCCCCCTCCCCCCACACCTGCTCGTGGATAAGGACCGAGCCCGGGTAGGCCAGGGCCGCCTCGTCCCGGGAGGCGATCTCCTCCCCGGTTATGCCGCCCGCCGGGTGCTCACCCACCGCCCGCCGCCCCGGCCCGACGAGTCCGCGGCCCACTGCCGACCAGCCTACTCACCGACGCAGCCCCGGGGTCCCGGCGTGCATCCGCTGGGCGGCCCTCCGTGGGGCGGGTTGACCGCCAGCGTGTCGGTGACCGTCACCTGGGCGAGCGCAGGCAGGAGGTAGTTGCCCCTCGAACAGGACCCTCGCCTCACCGGACCCACGACGAGGCGATGCCCTTGCAGATGGGACCCGTCCGGAGGGAGTTGGTGGCGCACGGATCCCCGCGTCGATGGGACCGACGAACCGTGCTGGACTACCGGCGCCGGGGTTACCGCGAGCGGGCCGAGTATTCGATGTCGTAGTTCGTGCCCGGCTCGTCGAAGGCTCCCGGGGGTCGCCACATCCACGGCTCCCGTTGGCGAATAACTATGGAGTAGTTCTCTCTCCGGTCATTCCTGGCTCTTCTGACGTTTCCGGGGGTGGCCTGAACTGGTGAAACGCGGCGCACGCCGTCTCCGGCCTACGGTTACTGGCTTGTTCGAGGTCAGTCCCGTGGGAGGAGAACGGCGTGCGTTACGCGAAACTATGGCAAGGACTGGTCGGTGTCGAGCGCACGGTGGTCGAAGCGGTGGTCTTCGATGAGGGGTCAAGTCCCAATGAGTGGTGTACGAGTGTCGGTGTCTACGACAATCTCGCATCAACCTCAGCGGATCGACTAATCGATCGGCTTGTCAAGAGCATATCAGCAATAATGGGTCCTGTAAAGGGGTGGTCTTGGCTAGTTTCGTCCAGGCGCCAACGGGCGCGCC
>JBOGGP010000134.1:0-6848 GCA_050744105.1 Acidimicrobiales bacterium | reverse complement strand
GCGGGGGTTACTGGCTGGTCGCCGCCGACGGGGGGATCTTCACCTTCGGCGACGCCGGGTTCTACGGCTCGATGGGCGCCAGCCACCTCAACGCGCCTGTCGTCGCCATCGGCAGTGGCGGGCGGGCAGGAGGCTACTGGGAGGTGGGCTCCGATGGTGGGATCTTCGCCTTCGGGGTCCCCTTCCTCGGCAGCACCGGCAACATCGGGCTCAACCGGCCCATCAACGGGATGGCCGTGACCCCAGACGGCGGCGGCTACGTCCTGGTCGCGTCCGACGGGGGGATCTTCAACTTCGGCGACGCCGGGTTCGCCGGCTCGACCGGCAACCTGGCGTTGGCCGCCCCCATCGTCGGCGTGGCCATGGGGCCGACCAACGCCGGCTACTGGCTCGCCGGGGGCGACGGCAGCGTCTTCAGCTTCGGCGTCCCGTTCCTGGGCGGCGACTGACGTGGCGGCCGCCGTGGCCGACGACCGGCACCGCCGGCCCGACCCGGCCTGGCCTGGCTTGGCTAGGCACCTGACGCGGAAGGCCGGTCAGGTCTTGGCGGCGGCCACCTTGGCGGCCAGCTGCCGCTCGCCGAACCACGGCCGCAGGTGCAGCCGGGCCGCCGGCAGGTGGCCGTACACCAGCACGCCGGTGCCGGGCGGCGTCCGCCGCAGCTCGTCGGCAGGCACCAGCCGCCGGTAGGCGACGGCCTGCGAACGGGTCCGGCGGCCGTCTCGCAGGTCGGCGGTGCGGGTCTCCTCCTGGACGGCCGCCTCGCCGGCCAGGCCCGATACCAGGTCGAGGGTGGCCAGGTCGGAGACCCCCGACAGGACCAGCTTGGCCCGGTGGTTGTTGGCGATGCTGCGAGCCCGGTCGTCGCCGTAGCGACTGGTCAACTGCGAGAGGTCCTGGCAGATGGTCACCAGCTGGATGCCCAGGCCGGCACCTGTGGAGGCCAGCGTGTCGAGGTCGCGAAGGGGGGCGATGTTGGCCGCCTCGTCAAGCACGAGCAGGAGGGGCGGGTCGAGGCGGCCACCGATCCGGCTGGCGGCCTCGACGGCCGCGGCCACCACCGACGACACCAGGGCGGCGAAGAGTCCCTGGAGGCGGGACTGCTCGTAGCTCGGGCCGCACAGGTAGAGCGTGCCTCCCCTGGTCACCAGGGATCGCGGATCGATGGCGCTGGCCGAGGTGGAAGCGACCACGACCGGGTCCTCGAAGGGAGCCAGGACCGTCTCGAGGGTGGTGGACACCGAGCTGCGAATGCGATCGTCGCGCTCGTCACAGGCGAAGAGGGCCCGCCCCGCCTCGGCCTCGCCGGCCGAGCCGAGGAGGTGGGCCGGCTCGTCGAGGTCCCCCTGGTTGTTCCACCGCACCACGTCGGCCATGGTCCCTCCACCGCCCTGGGCGGCGAGCAGCAGGGGCGCCAGCAGCTTGGCCGCCGCGCTGTACCAGAAGGCACTGTCCGAGAGGCCGCCCTTGGCCGGCGTGGCCTCGACCAACCACGACGCCATGCGCTGGGCGCCGCCCCACGTCCCCGCCTCCGACAGCGGCGACCAGGGCGCGGGGGCGCCGGCGCCGGCCGTCGCCGTCGGGTCGAAGACCCAGCAGCGACCCTGCCGGGACCGCCAGGAGGCGGTGGCCCCAGCCAGGTCTCCCTTGACCGAGGTGGCTACCACGGGGCCCTCCCACTCCAGGATGGCCGGGATGGCGAGACCGGTGGTCTTGCCCGACTGGGTGGGCCCGAGCACGAGGACCGAATGGCTGGACTCGGTGGCCACCAGGGCCCGGCCGGCCCTGCCGAGGACCAGGCGGCCAGGGATCGGTCGGCCGATCACCACAGGCCGGAGGTCGCGCCGGGTCGCCCAGCGCGCCCCCCGGGAGCGTCCGGCGGACCAGGCCGGCGCCCCTCGTGGGCCGAGCTGGCGCCGGCGCCGTGGGGTGAGCTGGCGCCGGGCGCCTCCGCCGCCGCCGGCCAGGCCCCCGCCCCACCGCCGGCCCCGTGGGGTGAGCCGGCGCCGGGCGCCTCCCCCACCGAGGGCCAGGCCCCGGCCCCACCGCCAGCCGGCACATCCGACAACCCCGGCCAGGGCCAGGCCGGCGGCGACCATCCCCCCGAGGGCGTACATGGCCGCGGCCCCGGGCAGGAGGGGGCGGAGCGGGGCCGGCCAGGCCAGGCGGGGGTCGCCGGCGTGGGCCGGCAACCTGACCAGGATCGACGGCAGCTCCGACAGCCCCACGCCCGGCCACCGTCCCCCCGCCAGGCGGCCAGCAAGCTCTCCCGTGGCCCAGACGGCCAGGGTGACGAGAGCCCCCAGGACGGCCAGGGCGCCGAGGGCCAGGTCGGTCCCCCGGCCCCCCGACATCCAGGCCCGGCCAGAGGTCCCGCCGCCCCGGCCAGCTGGGCCGCCGATCCACCGGTCCAGGGTCATCCTGGCGGCTCCCTCATCGCCCCGTCGGTGTCGACCAGGTCGGCCTCGGCGGCACCGAGGCGGTGCTCCACCAGGAACGAGCGCGACCCGACCTTCCACAGCGCCACGCCCCGGGGCAGCTGGGGCAGCAGGGCGGCTTCGGTGGTGGTGAGGCCGAGCAGGTCGGCGGCCGACTCGCACTCCGAGGGGGGCTGGCCGAATACCACCCTGGTCTCGGCGTCGGCCAGCAGCCCCTCGGCCAGGCGCTGCTGCTCGGAGCCCTCGGCGCCGGCGGCGCGCAGGTCAGACAGGCGGTGCAGGACAGCCACGTGGGCCACGCCGAAGGCCCGGGACAGCTTGAAGCCGGCCTGCAGCCAGCGGGCGATGGCCAGGTTGTGGAGGATGGCCCACGCCTCGTCGACGACCACCAGCCGCTTGCGGCCGTCGCCGGCGGCCAGGGAGGCCTGCAGCCACGCCGTGGCGCAGGTCATGAGCAGGCCCAGGGCCGGCGACGAGTACAGGGCGGACAGGTCGAGGACGACCATTGCTCCCCCGAGGCTGGCCCCGGGGCTGGTGGGCCCGTCGAACATGCCGGCCAGGTCCCCCTCGACCAGCCGGCGCAGCTCCAGGGCCACCTCCCGTCCGTCGGAGGCCAGGCCAGAGGCGTCGGTGCGGACCTCGGCCGCCGAGGCCGGATCGGGGTCGAGCAGGGCGCTGACCACCGCCGGAAGGGTCGGGGGGCCGGGCTGGCGGGACACGTCCTTGACGGCCAGCTCGGTGGCCGTGCGCTCGGCCGGACCCAGGTCGCGACCGAGGGATGCCGAGGCCAGGGAGCACACCAGCTCGGCCCTCCGGCGCCCGCCATCGGCGCCGGCAGGGCCGGCCGGCGAGTCGAGCGGGTTGAGGCGAAGGCGGCCGCCGGGCTCGACGCGCAGGGGCGATCCCCCGCAGGCCCGGGCCAGCGGGCCGTACTCGCCCTTGGGATCGACCACCCAGGCGTGGTGGCCGACGACCTGCTGGCGCCACAGGAACGACTTCACGAAGCTCGACTTGCCCCGGCCGATCTGGCCCAGCACCACCATGTTGGGGCTGGTCAGGTCACCGCGCCGGTAGAGCTCCCAGGGGTCGAAGCAGAACGACGCCCCGAACAGGTCCCTGCCGATGTAGGTTCCCCGGGCGCCGAGGCCGGTCTCGGCCACGAACGGGTAGGCAGCCTGCAGGTGGGCGGTGGTGGCCCGGTGGCACGGCGGCGGTCTCACGGCGTCTGGCGATGGCTGGTCTCAGGCCAGTCCCCGGCCGAGGGGCAGGGTCCAGGTCCATGCCTCCTCCTGGCGCCCGTAGAGGCGCCGGACCTCCAGGTGAGCCTGCTGGGCCGCCTGCTCGATCTCCGCGCAGCGCTGGTCCAACCCGGCCCGGTCGGGTCCGCTCGCCGTCAGGTAGGCCGAGAACCGGTACTCGGCGTGGCCGTCGGCCAGCTCGGCCTGGCGGCGCAGGACGCCGGCCGCCTCCCGCTGGCGCCGGGCGCTGGCCACGAAGCCAGCCCGCCGGCGCAGCTCCTCGTCGGCCAGGTCGGCGGCGACGGCGGAGCCGGCCTCGCGCACGGCCCGGGCCGCCTCGACGGGAGCCATGACCATCGACAGCCGCCGGGGGCCCCCGGTGGCCAGCAGCGGGGTGAGGAAGTCGGGGCCGACGTCGAGGCGAGGCCACTCCGCCACCCAGTAGGTGGCGTGCCAGCTCCCGTCGGCGCGCAGGGCCGACCACGCCTCGTCGGTGGCCAGCGGCCAGGCGTGGCGCGACACCGGCGCCGCCCCGCCGGCGAGCGACCCGAGCTCGGTCACCAGCTCGGCCAGGCCAAGGGCCCGGGCTCCGGGCAGGCCGGCGGACCGCAGCTGGCCCACGAGCAGGCGCACCTCGCGGCGCACCAGGTCGCAGACGGCGTGCGAGCCGCGCCCGAAGGTGCGCAGCGATCCGGACGCCCGGCGGGGATGGACGGCCACGAGGAGCAGGCAGGTGTGGCTCTGGCTGGCTGGGCCGGCGCCGGCGACGAGGGCCTCGTAACCCCGCCGGGCGTCGAGCAGCGGGCCGCCCTGGGCCGCCACACCGGCGTCGCCCAGGTAGGCCACCAGGTCGTCGCTGCGGCCGGGGCGCACCTCCTCGACCCACTGCAGCCGGTGGACGGGGCTGCCCGGGCGGGCCATGGCAGCCAGGAGCGATCCCCACGCGGCCAGGCGCCTCTCCTTCTCGCCCCCGTCCAGGAGGGCGAAAGACCGCCCCTCGACGGCGACCACGGCTCCCCACGAACCGGCCAGATGGTCACGGACGACTCCCATGGGCTCGGCCCCTGGTCCCTCTGGGGCGGCCAGCAGCTCGATGCCGTGCGCCAGGCCGTGGCGGCCGGCGGTGGCCGGCGGAGCAGTCCCGGGGAGCCCGGAGGCCGGCGCCGGTGACCACCTGGGCCCGCGGCGGCGCCGGGCCAGCCAGCCTGCGCCCACGCCCAGCCACCACACCGGGGGGCGCCCGGCCACCGGCCAGCACGCGCCGGCGACGGCGGAGGCGAGAGCCAGGGCGCCCAGGGCGAAGCCAGCAGCCGACGAGGTGCGCCGGACCAGGCCGACCGCCACCAGGCAGCCGGCGGCGAGCACCGCCAGCTGGAGCGGGCCAAGACCGAGCAGCACGCCGCGGTTCACGAGGGGGGGAAAGGCGTAGCGCCGCGCCTCGTCACCCATCGAGGCGCCCCCCGCCGTCTCCGGGGAGCGGGGCGGCCGCCGCGGTGGGCGCCGGCAGCGGCCCGGCCGCCGGGGACGCCGACGCCGGACCCGGCCCTCCCGCCGGCGCCTCGCCGCCGCCGGCGCCGGCCTGATGCGCGGCCCACTCACGGTCGAGCTCGCCCCCGGCCCTGACCAGGGTCAGTGGGTTGACGGCCTCCTGGTCGACCGACTGGCGGGCGGCACGCAGGGTGGACAGGAGGGCGACGGCGGGATGCTGGGGGAGGGCCAGCGCCCGGGCTACGTGCTGGCGGGCGGCGTCGACCGGCCGGCGAGCCGCTCCCTCGAGGTGGGCGACGGCCGCCATCTCGAACACCGGTGCCAGCTTGAGGACGAGGAACGGGGCGAACCCCGCCATCAGCAGCACTGCCCCCCCGACGAGGACCTGGTCGGCGTCCTTGGCCTCCCCCGCGGCGCCGATGCCGATGGTGAGGGCCACGACGATCACGAACTTGGAGATGACCAGGGCGACCAGGAGCTCGACGGCCCGCTTGGCCCAGTGCGCCGTCGCCGGCCACACCATCCCGGCCAGGGCCAGGGGCAGGAAGGCCACCGCCATGTAGATGGCGGCGGAGCGCAGGAGCAGCTCCAGCCACACCAGGAAGCAGCCGGCGATGACGACGAGGGAGATCACCACGGCGAGGAACGCATTGCCCGAGGCGATGGATGTGGCCAGGGCGTCGCCGATCTTGGCCAGCACCCGGCCGACGTCGGCAGTGGCCGAGTCCCACACGATGTTGCTCAATGAGTCCGTCACCTCGATCCCCAGCTGGGTGAAGGGGACGGCACCGGCGCCAACCACCAGGGCGATGGGCAGGGCCACCCCCCATGCCCGACCCAGCCGGCGCAAATCCTGGTGGGCGACGGCACTGATGGTCGCCGCACCCAGCAGGGGGGCGACGACCAGGCCCGCCACCTCGAGCATCGTCGAGAAGCGGGCTTGGAAGAAGCCGGTGCCCAGCTGAGGCGAGGTGGCGGTGGCCAGGCTGGCCACCTTGTGGACCAGCGAGGAGGCGCCCGCGGCCAGCCACCCTCCGAAGCCGTCGAAGACAGCCGTCGCCGCACTCTGGGACAGCGACGTGCCCAGCCCGGAGATGGGGTCGAGCCCGATGGTGGGGAGCCCCGGCAGGGGGAGGAGGTGGGACAGGGGGTCGGGGTTCATCCGGCGACCTTCGTGCCGATCGTCTCGAAGGCGCTGATCAGGTGGGGGGCGCCACCGATCAGCAGGGCGGCCAGCCCCGACACCATGACGCCCCTCCGGCCGTTGAGGGCCTGCTGGTAGTTCTGCGAGTAGTGGCCGAAGGCCCAGATCACCGCCCCCACCACGATCCCGGCGACGGCTGCCACCAGCGCCCAGCCCTCGACGCCGTTGGTGAGATCCTGCAGGACGCCTCCGCCGGGAAGCGTGGACGTGCTGGGGCTCGACGGCAGTTGCATGTCAGCCAGGACCGCCAGCGCCGCGGCGCTGGAGCGGAGAGCGAGAACGAGAACGCCCATGTCCATCTCCCTTGGGTTGTGGCGATGACCACCACCGCCTAGCTCTTATGATATTACATGCTATCTCCATCTTTCAAGAGGTTTTTCGATGGTCCTGAGACTGATGCCTGCCGGCCCCGGCCGGGCCGCGTACCACGCCGCTGGCCCCACCGGTGTGTGGGCGGGCAGGGGCGCCGCACGGCTCGGC
>JBOGGP010000133.1:0-6853 GCA_050744105.1 Acidimicrobiales bacterium | reverse complement strand
CCTCCAACGTGATGTCCTCCTGGTTGGGTTGTGCAGGTATCTAACCCACATTCTCCCAGATCAGGAGGGCATTACGGTGGATTTAGCGGGCTCCCCGCCTGGATTTCATGAATGACCCAGGCTAAGGCTTAAGTATGTGTGCCTGCGCTGGGCCGAGGCAGCTGGCTTGCCACGGGGCCAGGCCCTACAATAACGGGGACCCCCGGGCGCCCGGCGCTCGCTTTGGCGTACCATGGCCCGGTGAAGGTCTCGACGCGTGGCGACTATGCCTGCCGAGCCCTGCTGTCCCTTTCCCTGCACGCCGGCGTGGCCCTGCCCACGTCGGTGCGCGACATCGCCGAGCGGACAGGGCTCCCCCAGCCCTACCTGGAGCAGATCCTCCTGGCGCTCAAGGGCGCCGGCCTGGTCCGCTCCAAGCGCGGGGTGGGGGGCGGCTACGTCCTGGCCCGGCCCCCGGCAGACATCACCCTGGGCCAGGTGGTCAGCGCCGTCGAAGGCCCGATCGTGGCCGGCGACTTCGGCGAGCCCCACCAGAACGGCGCGTGCGACCACGAAGGCCAGTGCGCCCTGCTCGGGGTGTGGGCCGACGTGGGCGCCCACATGCGCGAGCACCTCGACTCGTTCACCCTGGCCGACATGGTCCTGCGGGCCCGGGGCGCGCCAGCTGCCATCCTCTCCCGCTGAAGAGCGGGCCGACCTCTTCGGTCAGGCCGAGAGACTGCCGGCCAGGTCGACCAGGTCGGGGGGCAGGGCAGAGGTGAAGCTCAGCCGCTCGCCACTGACGGGGTGGTCGAAGCCGAGGGAGGCGGCGTGCAGGAACGGGCGGCCCAGCCCGCAACCGGGGCCGCCGTAGCGGTCGTCACCGACCACAGGATGGCCGATGGCAGCCAGATGGACCCGGATCTGGTGGGTCCGCCCGGTCTCGAGACGGCACTCGAGCAACGACGCCACCAGGGGGTGGCGGTAGCGCTCCATCACCCGGTACCGGGTCCGGGCCGGGCGGCCGCCGGCCACCACGGCGATGCGGGTGGGATCGGTGGGGGCCCGCCCGAGGGGGGCGTCGACCACGCCCTCGTCCGACTCGACGGAGCCGGCCACCAGGGCGGCGTAGCGCCGCTCGACCTGACGGGAGGCCAGCTGGGTAGCCAGGCCGGCCCGTGCCGCCGGGGTGCGGGCCACCACCAGCAGGCCCGAGGTGCCCTTGTCCAGGCGATGAACGATCCCGGGGCGCTGGGCGGCGTCGCCCTCGGCCATGGCCGAGATGTCGGGGAAGGGGCCGAGCAGGCCCTGGACCAGCGTCCCGCGGGAATGCCCGGAGCCGGGATGGACGACCACGCCGGCGGGCTTGTCCACCACCACCACGTCGTCGTCGGACCAGACCACGGCGAAGGAGACGGTGTCGTCGGGGGCCAGTGCGGCGGGCGGGACGGCATCGGGCACGTCTATGTCGAGCGCCTCGCCCGAGTGCACCCGCCGCCCCCGGGACGTCACCGTGCGGTGGGCCAGGCGTACCCTCCCGTCGCTGACCAGGCCGGCGGCGGCGGCTCGGCTGAGCCCGGTGACCAAGGCCACCACCCGGTCGATGCGCTCGCCTTCGAGGGCGGCGGGGACCCTCTCGGTCACGCCGGCACCGTCACGGCCGGCGGCACCGTCACGGCCGGACCGGCGCCGGCCGGGACCGGACGAAGGCGATCACCAGGAGCCCGGCCCCCACCGTTATGGCAGCGTCGGCCAGGTTGAAGATGGGCCACCAGTCGTGGTGGCCGATCCGGGCGATGTCGACGAAGTCGACCACTGCGCCGGGATTGCCGGGGATGTGGCGGAGCAGGCGGTCGGCCAGGTTGCCCACCGCCCCTCCGAGCAGCAGGGCCAGCCCGACGGCGCCGGCCAGGGGGGCGTCCCGGCTGACGCGGCGGCTGGCCAGGACCAGCACGGCGACGAGGACGGCGGCGACCACCTCGAGCACGGGGCCGATCCCGGTGCCCAGGCTGAAGGCGGCGCCGGCGTTGTAGTCCAGCCGCAGGTAGAGGGTGCCGACCACGTGGTGCAGCCCGGCGGCGTGGTGCAGGGCCCACGTCTTGGTGGCCTGGTCGGCCACCACCACCACGGCGGCCAGGACGGCCACCACGGCGGCCCGGGCACCGCGTCGCCGGCCGGTGGTGGGCGCCCCTAGCGACGCGAAGACAGGCCCCCGCTCTTGCAGCTGACGCACAGGGCGGCGTGGGGAAGGGCCTGGAGGCGGGCCTGGGGGATCTCCCGGCCGCAGTTCTCGCAGCTCCCGTAGGTGCCCGCGTCCAGCTTCGCCAGGGCGCGGTCGATCTCGTCGACGGCGGCCCGGGCCTGGGCGGAGAGGACCAGGTCCAGCTCACGGTCGACGTTGGACGTCCCCCCCTCGCCGCCTTCCTCGTCGAACTGGACGTCACCGGGCTCGTGCTCCAGGGCCAGCGAGTCGGCCTGGGCCTTGAGCTCGTCGGCCTGGCGGAGGTAGTTGCCCCTCTCCTCGGCCAGCAGGCGGCGCTGGGCTTCGAGGAACCCGCCGGTACCGTCCCCCCCGGTGCCCGCCGGCGCCGGCCTGGCCTGGCCGGGCGGCCGGGACTGCCTGGTCCTGCGCTTGTCGGATGATCTGTCGGCTCTGGGCATCGTGGTCAACCTCGACTCCCCGCTTCGGGAGCCGGGACGCTACCACGCCCCGCCGGCCTGGCGTCCCGGTCCTGCCGGCCAGCACGGCGCCCAGCTGGGCGCCAACTTTCTCCACAGTTCCAGCAGCCGCCAACCCCTATCCTGTGGCGATGCCAGGGCCGCCCACCGTCGCCTACCCCGAGGTGGCCGACCGGCCCCGGTTCCCCGCCGTCGAGGAGGGCGTGCTCGAGTGGTGGGCGGCCGAAGGGACGTTCGCGGCGTCGGTCGCCAGCCGGCCGGCCGGGGCGGGCGGGGGGAACGAGTACGTCTTCTACGACGGGCCGCCCTTCGCCAACGGGATGCCCCACTACGGGCACCTCCTCACCGGCTTCGTGAAGGACGCCGTCCCCCGTTACCGCACCATGCGGGGCCGGCGGGTCGAGCGCCGATTCGGGTGGGACTGCCACGGCCTGCCGGCCGAGACCGAGGCGGAGCGGGAGCTCGGGGTGTCGGGGCGGGGCCCCATCACCGCCTACGGCATCGACCGGTTCAACGACCACTGCCGCACGTCGGTGCTGGCCTACACGCACGAGTGGCAGCGCTACGTCACCCGCCAGGCCCGCTGGGTCGACTTCGACCACGGCTACAAGACCATGGACCTCGACTACATGGAGAGCGTCATGTGGGCGCTCAAGACCCTCTGGGACAAGGGCCTGCTGTACCAGGCCTACCGGGTGCTCCCCTACTGCTGGGAGTGCGAGACGCCGCTGTCCAACTCCGAGACCCGCCAGGACGACGCCTACCGGGACCGCCAGGACCCGGCGGTCACCGTGGCCTTCTCGCTGGAGCCCAGGACGGAGGGGGACGGCTCGGGGCCCACCCCGGCGGCGGCCCTCGTCGCCGGCCAGGTCGACCTGTGGGTGTGGACGACGACTCCGTGGACCCTGCCGTCCAACCTGGCCCTGGCCGTCGGCCCCACCCTCGAGTACTCGGTCTGGGACCTGGCCGGCGGCCGGCGTGTGGTCGTCGGCGCGTCGAGCGTGGCCGCCTACGGCCACGAGCTGGACGGTGCCGTCCCCGCCGGCGTCGTCACCGGCGCCGACCTGGTGGGCCGGCGCTACCGACCGATGTTCGACTACTTCGCCGGCGCCGCCAACGCCTTCGTGGTCCTCGGAGCCGGCTTCGTGACCGACGCCGAGGGGACCGGCACCGTCCACCTGGCCCCCGGCTTCGGCGAGGACGACCAGGCGGCGTGCGCGGCCGCCGGCATCGCCGTGGTCTGCCCCGTCGACGACCGCACCCGTTTCACCGCCGAGGTCCCCGACTTCGAGGGCCTCCAGGTCTTCGACGCCAACCAGCCCGTCGTGCGCCGGCTGCGCGACCAGGGCGTGCTGGTGCGGGCCGACTCCTACGTCCACGCCTACCCCCACTGCTGGCGCACCGACACCCCCCTGGTGTACAAGGCAGTGACCTCGTGGTTCGTACGGGTCACCGCGCTGGCGGACCGGCTGGCGGCCAACAACCAGCTCATCACCTGGGTGCCGTCCCACGTGCGTGACGGGTCGTTCGGCAGGTGGCTCGAGGGGGCGCGGGACTGGTCGATCTCGCGCAACCGGTTCTGGGGCTCCCCCATCCCGGTGTGGACCTCCGACGATCCCGCCTACCCGCGGACGGACGTCTACGGCAGCCTGGACGAGCTGGAGGCCGACTTCGGGGTGCGCCCGACCGACCTGCACCGGCCGGCGGTCGACACGCTGACCCGGCCAAACCCCGACGACCCCACCGGGCGTTCCACCATGCGGCGCACCACCGACGTGCTCGACTGCTGGTTCGACTCCGGCTCCATGCCCTTCGCCCAGGCCCACTACCCCTTCGAGAACCGGGAGTGGTTCGAGGACCACTTCCCCGGCGACTTCGTGGTGGAGTACATCGGCCAGACGCGGGGGTGGTTCTACAACCTGCACGTGCTGGCCACCGCCCTGTGGGACAAGCCGGCCTTCAAGACGTGCATGGCCCACGGCGTCGTCCTCGGCTCCGACGGCCAGAAGATGTCCAAGAAACGGCGCAACTACCCCGACCCCTGGGAGATGTTCGAGCGCCACGGCGCCGACGCCATGCGCTGGTTCCTGCTTTCCTCCCCGGTGCTGCGCGGGGGGGACCTGGTGGTCAGGGAGCAGGGCATCACCGACGCCGTGCGGGCCGCCCTCCTCCCGCTGTGGAACGCCTGGTACTTCTTCTCCCTCTACGCCAACGCCGACGGCCGGCGGGCCCGTCTGGGGCGCCCGGCGGCCGATCCTGGGCGCCTCGGCGTCCTCGACCGCTACGCCCTGGCCAAGGCCCGGTCGATGGTCGAGGAGGTCACCTCGGCCATGGAGGCCTACGACCTGGCCGGGGCCTGCACGGCCGTCGAGTCCTTCCTCGACGCCCTCAACAACTGGTACATCCGCCGCAGCCGGGCCCGGTTCTGGGGGACCAAGGCGGCCGGTGACTCCTACGGGGACCCACCTTCTGGGGGCGGTCCGGCTTCTCGGGACGGGGCTTCTGGGGACGGGCCGTCTGGGGACGGGCCGTCGGGAGACGGGCCGTCGGGAGGGGAGGAGGCCGCGGAGGATCCGGTCCAGGACGCCTTCGACACCCTGGGGACGGTCCTGGAGGTGCTCTGCCGGGCGGCGGCCCCCCTCCTGCCGTTGATCTGCGAGGACGTGTGGCGGGGCCTGACGGGGGGATCACCGGCCGGCGGCGGCGGCCCGGACGCCTCGGTGCACCTGGCCGCCTGGCCCGACGCCGCAGAGCTGCCGGCCGACGCCGGCCTGGTGGCGGCGATGGACCGGGTCCGTGACGTGTGCTCGGCCGCCCACTCCGTGCGCAAGGCCAGCGGCCGGCGGGCCCGGCTGCCGCTGGCCTCGGTGGTGGTGGCAGCGCCCGGGGCCGCCGAGCTGGCCCCGTTCCGCCGCCTCATCGCCGACGAGGTCAACGTCAAGGAGGTCGTGCTGACCACCGACGTCGACGAGGTGGCCGACCGTTCGCTGACGGTCGTGTTCGACGTGGCCGCCCCCCGGCTCGGCCCCGCCACCCAGGCGGTGGCGCGGGCAGCCCGGGAGGGGGACTGGGAGCTCCAGCCCGACGGCGGGGCCCGGGTCGGGCCCGCCGTGCTCTCCCCCGGCGAGTTCGAGATGCGCCTGGTCCCCCGCCACCCCTCGACCAGCCGGGCCCTCCCCGGACAGCGCGGCGTGGTCGTCGTGGACACCACCCTGGTCCCCGACCTGGAGGCCGAGGGCCTGGCCCGTGACCTGGTCCGGATCGTGCAGCGCCGGCGCCGCGACGACGGCCTCGACGTCTCCGACCGGATACAGCTGGCCGTGGTGGCGGCCGGCGACGTCGCCTCGGCCCTCGGTCCCCACCTGGACATGGTGGCCGAGCAGACCCTCGCCCTGGAAGTCGACGTCGACCAGGGACCGGACCCCGGTGGTCCGGAGTGGTCGCCGGCCGACCTGCCCACCGGCACGCCGGCGTGGGTGCGGGTCCGGCGTGCCGAGGATCGAGGCCAGACCTGACGGTGCAGGCCGGACCTGGAGTGCCCACTCACTCCAGGCCCGCAGGCTCACCGTCTTCTGGTCGGAGCAGCCGCCTTGCCGGCCACCCGCTTGGCCGGTTGGGCCGGCGCCGCGGCGGGAGCAGGTGCGCCCGCCTCGGGCCCGTTGCCGGCACCAGCCTTCCTGGCGGCCGCTCGCGACCGGCGGGCGGCGGCGGCGGCGGCGGGGGTGGCAGGGGGCGGCGGAGACGCTGACGGCGCCTGGCCGGCTGGAGCGGCCTTTGCCGTCCTGGCCCGATCGGGCCTGGCCGGAGCCGGTGCTGCCTTGGCGGGTGCCGCCGCCGGTGCCTTGGCCGCTGCCCTGGAAGTAGCCTTGGCGGGCGCCGCCGCCGGTGCCTTGGCCGCTGCCCTGGAAGTAGCCTTGGCGGGCGCCGCCGCCGGTGCCTTGGCCGCTGCCCTGGAAGTAGCCTTGGCGGGCGCCTTGGCGGGCGCCCTGGAAGTGGCCTTGGCGGGCGCCCTGGTAGTGGCCTTGGCAGGTGCCCTGGTAGTGGCCTTGGCGGGTGCCGGGCGGCCCGAGGATCCCGCTGTCGCCGCTCTGGCGGGGCCCGGGGGGGTGGCCTGCGCCGGCCTGGCGGCGGCATCGACCTCGGCCGGCCGGCCGCCGGAGGTGGCTCTGGCCCGCCGCCCGGCAGGGGCGGCTTC
>JBOGGP010000132.1:0-6888 GCA_050744105.1 Acidimicrobiales bacterium | reverse complement strand
CCGCAGCAGCGGCCCGAGACCCGCCGGCCCCCCGGCACCGAGACCCGCCGGCCCCCCGGCACCGAGACCCGCCGGCCCCCCGGCACCGAGACCCGCCGGCCCCCCGGCACCGAGACCCGCCGGCACCCGGAACCCTGCCCCGGCGGCCCGGTCCAGGCCTTCCTCGATTGCAGCACGCCCGGCCGCTGCCCACTGGGTGGCAACCTCCGCCGGCACCCGGAGGACCGTCGCCACGTCGTCGGTCGCCATCCCCTCCGCATCTGTAAGCCACAGGGCGGCACGCCACCGCTCGGGCAGGCTGCGCATAGCCCCCCCCACCTCCTCGCGCTCCGCCTCGTCGCCACCAACCCCACCAACCCCACCGGTGCCGGCATCCGGCTCAGGGGTGTGCCCGGCGGCCGAGCGGTAGACCTCGCCCAGGACCAGGGGGCCGAAGCCGGCGATCCCGGCGTCGTGTTGGCGCACCCGGTCCAGGGCCCTGACAAAGCCCTCCGTCACCGAGGCCACCGAGCCAGTCCGGTTGGCGGCCACCACCTGGGCCAGGCGCCAGGCGGCCTTCCCGTGGGCTCGGTACAGCTGGGCAAAAGCACCCTCGTCCCCGCCCGCGGCCCGCCTGACCACCTCGGCCTCCCCGCCCTGCCCACCCGATACGCCCTGCCCACCCGATACGCCCTGCCCACCCGATACGCCCCGCTCACCCGATACGCCCCGCCCACCCGAGACGCCGCCCGCACCCCGGCCCCAACCGCCGCCCCCACCAGGACTGGACGCCACCGGGCACATGAGCAATGGTCTAGGCCATTTTTGCCGGGCCGCACGGTGGCGGCCATGCTGTCCCGTCACTTTTCCGGTATGCACCACCCCAATTCGGACGAACATGCAGGCCCGGCCGCGGCGGTCCTGCCCACCGGGGCCGGTACCGTGGGCGGCCATGGAATCGCGACCGGCAACCCTCGGGCACCTGCGTGACTCGGGCTGGCGGTCGGTCCCGGTGAAGGAGGAGCTGCGGGCCAACGCGGTGGCGCGCATCGCCGCCGGACGGCCCCTCGTCTCTGGTGTCCTCGGCTACGACGACACCGTCCTGCCCCAGCTGGAGACCGCCCTGCTCGCAGGCCACGACATCATCTTCCTCGGCGAGCGGGGGCAGGCCAAGACGCGCATGATCCGCTCCCTCACCGGGCTGCTCGACGAGTGGCTGCCCGTGGTGGCCGGCTCCGAGATCCTCGACGACCCCTACCATCCGGTGTCTCGCCACGCCCGTGACCTGGTGGCGGCCAAGGGCGACGACACCCCGCTCGAATGGGTCCACCGCGACGCCCGCTTCGGCGAGAAGCTGGCCACCCCAGACACCTCGATCGCCGACCTGATCGGCGAGGTCGACCCCATCAGGGTGGCGGAGGGCCGCTACCTCTCGGACGAGATGACCATGCACTACGGCCTGGTCCCGCGCACCAACCGGGGGATCTTCGCCGTCAACGAGCTGCCCGACCTGGCCGAGCGGATCCAGGTCGGCCTTCTCAACGTGCTAGAGGAGCGCGACGTCCAGGTCCGGGGCTACAAGATCCGCCTTCCCCTCGACATCGTGCTGGTGGCGTCGGCCAATCCCGAGGACTACACCAACCGGGGCCGCATCATCACCCCCCTCAAGGACCGCTTCGGGGCCCAGATCCGTACCCACTACCCCCTCGACCTAGAGACCGAGCGGGCCGTGGTCGACCAGGAGGCCCGCACCTGGAGCACCCTCGGGCTGGGGGTCGAGGTGCCCGACTACATGGCCGAGGTCGTGGTCACCCTGTCCCACCTGGCCCGTCAGAGCCCGCATGTCAACCAGCGCTCGGGCGTGTCGGTGCGCCTGAGCGTGGCCAACCACGAGACGCTGGGGGCCAGCGCCCTGCGCCGGGCCCTGCGCCTGGGCGAGGGCGAGGCCGTGGCCCGGGTGAGCGACCTGGCCGCCCTGGCGTCTTCCAGCGCCGGCAAGATCGAGATCGAGACCGTCGACGAGGGCCGGGACGGCCAGGTCTTCGACCGCCTGCTGGCCCAGTCGGTGCTCAGCGTGTTCAGGGCCCGCTGCCCCATGGAGGCCATGGGGGAGGCCATCGCCTCCTTCGACGACGGCCGGGTCCTCCACGCCGGCGACGACGTGGCCTCGGCCCGCTTCGTCGACGAGCTGGCCGCCCTGCCCGCCATGCGGCCCCCGGTGATGGCCCTGGCCGGCCGGGAGAGCCCCGCCGCCGTGGCCGCGGCCACCGAGTTCGTGCTCGAAGGCCTCCACCTGTCCAAGCGCCTCAACAAGGACTCCGCCGGCAGCCGGGCGACCTACCGGAGCCGCTAGGTGGCCCGGTTCGGCTACTCGCGCTGGGACGGCACGCAAGCCGGCTTCGACGTCGGCGCCGACGACATCTTCGCCGAGATCAACGACGAGCTGCTGACCCACGGGGACCTCAACCAGTCCCTCCAGCGCCTGCTCCAGCGGGGCTTCGCCGATGCCAACGGCCGGGTCGTGGCCGGCATGCGCGAGCTGCTGGAGCGCCTGCGCGACCGCCGGCGCCAGATGCTGTCCCGGCACGACCTGGGCGGCGTCTACGAGGACGTCGCCTCCCGGCTGCGCCAGGTGGTCGACCTCGAGCGCCAGGCCGTCGACGAGCTGGCCGAGTCGGCCCGCCGGTCGGGGGATCCCCGCCAGGCCGAGGTGGGGGAGGCGGCCGCTGCCGAGCGCCGCATGGCCCTCGACCTGCTGCCCCCCGACCTGGCCGGGCAGGTGCGCGCCCTCCAGGAGCACGAATGGATGTCGTCGGCCGCCCACCGCCGGTTCGAGGAGCTGATGGACGAGCTGCGCCAGGAGCTGATGCGGAGCCAGTTCAACCAGATGGCCGGCGCCCTGGCCGACATGTCGCCCGAGACCCGCCAGCGGATGAAGGACATGTTCAACGAGCTCAACCTGATGCTCGAAAAGCGAGCCGCCGGCCAGGACACCGAAGCCGACTTCGGCCGCTTCATGGACCGCTTCGGTGAGTTCTTCCCCGGCGAACCGGCCACGCTCGACAAGCTGCTGGAGCAGATGGCGGCCCAGATGGCGGCCATGGCGGCCATGCTCAACTCGATGTCACCCGAGCAGCGGGCCCAGCTCCAGGGCCTCTCCGACGCCCTGCTCGACGACATGGACCTGCGCTGGCAGGTCGAGAGGCTGGCCGCCAACGTGCGCGCCGCGTCCCCCGGGGCCGGGTGGTCCCGGCGCTTCGACTTCCACGGCGGCGACCCGCTGGGCTTCGCCGAGGCGGGGTCGGTAATGGGCCATCTGGGCGAGATGGACAGCCTGGAGCATCTGATGACCACCGCCGGCAGCCCCGGCGCCCTCGCCGACGTGGACCTGGCCCAGGCCGCCGAGATGCTCGGGCCCGACGCCGCCCGCTCGCTCGAGCAGCTGGCCGGGGTGGTGCGCCAGCTAAAGGCCGCCGGCCTGATAGACCAGCGGGAGGGACGCCTGGAGCTGACCCCGAGGGGGGTGCGCAAGGTGGGCCGGAACGCCCTGTCCGACCTGTTCTCCAAGCTGGTCAAGCAACACGCCGGCAACCATCCCATCGACCGCACCGGCGCCGGCCACGAACGGACCTACCAGACCAAGTCCTACGAGTGGGGTGATCCGTTCAACCTCGCCATCGAGGCGACCCTGCGCAACGCCCTGGTGCGCCACGGCGCCGCCTCCCGGGGCGCCGGATCCCGGCCGACCACACCGGTGGAGCTGTGCGCCGAGGACTTCGAGGTGGAGCGGACCGAGGCCCTGACCCGCACGGCCACCGTGTTGATGATCGACCTGTCGCTGTCCATGCCCATGCGGGACAACTTCCTCGCCGCCAAGAAGACGGCCATGGCCCTGCACTCCCTGATATCCACCCAGTACCCTCGCGACTACCTGGGCCTGGTCGGATTCGGCGAGGTGGCCCGGGAGCTGCGGGCCGCCCAGCTCCCCGAGGCGTCCTGGGACTACACCTACGGGACCAACATCCAGCACGCCCTCATGCTGGCCCGGCGCCTGCTCGGGCGCGAGGGGGGCACCCGCCAGGTGATCATGATCACCGACGGCGAGCCCACCGCCCACGTGGTGCCCGGGCGGGCGGAGCCCTACTTCAGCTACCCGCCGTCCCCCGAGACGGTGGCCGCCACGCTGGCCGAGGTGAGGGCCTGCACCCGGGCGGGCATCAGGATCAACACCTTCATGCTGGACGGGGGTGGTCACATGGCCAGCCGCTACCTGCGCGACTTTGTGGAGCGAATGACCAGGCTCAACCGAGGCCGGGCCTTTTTCACCACCCCCGAGGACCTGGGCGACTATGTCTTGGTGGATTTTCTCGACCAGAAAACGACCCGCCGCCGCTCCTGAGGCGGCATTGGTGAAAGGTGGCCCCGCGGGTAGAGTCGTCCGGTGCACGTCATCGTCGTGGGCTGCGGCCGGGTGGGCTCGGAGCTGGCCATCCGCCTGGTCAGCGAGGGTCACGACGTCGTGGTGCTCGACAAGCGCGGGGTCGCCTTCCGCCGGCTGCCCGCCGGCTTCGCCGGCACCACCGTGGTCGGTTTCGGCTTCGACCAGGACCACCTGCGCGCCGCCGGGGCGCCGGGCGCCGACGCCCTGGCCGCCGTCACCAGCGGCGACAACACCAACATCCTCACCGCCCGGATCGCCCGTGAGACCTTCGAGATCCAAAACGTGGTGGCCCGCATCTACGACCCCCGCCGGGCCCTCATCTACCAGCGCCTCGGGATCCCTACCGTGGCCACGGTCAGCTGGACCGTCGACCAGGTGGTGCGCCGCCTCCTGCCCGAGCAGTCCGTCACCTCCTGGACAGATCCCACCGGTCAGGTCAGCATGGTCGAGCACGCCTTGCCCACCGGGCTGGCCGGCAAGCGCCTCGGCGTCCTGGTCGCCGGCGACCGCTACCGGCCGGTGGTGCTCACCCGGGGCGGCGAGGCCCGCCTGGCCACGCCCGACATGGTCGGCCAGGAAGGCGACGTGCTGCTCTTCACCGTCCGCACCGGCGCCCTGGGAGAGTTGGAGACGTCCTTGAAGCTGGGCGCCGAACCCTCCGGGTCGCGCCCCCCTGAAGCAGGGCCGTCCCGGTGACGGTCGGGCGGACGGCCGGCGCCGACCGGTGAAGGTCGCCATCGCCGGCGCCGGCAAGGTGGGCATCTCCGTGGCCCAGGACCTGTGCGGCAACGGGCACGACGTGCTGGTAATCGAGTCCGAGCTCGACCTGGTGGCCCGGCTGCGCGACCAGATGTCGTGCCAGTGGTACGAGGGCGATGCCTGCGAGGTGTCGACGCTGGCGGCCGCCGGGGTGGGCGAAGCCGACGTGGTGGTCGCGGTGACAGGCGACGACGAGGACAACCTGGTGATCTCGCTGCTGGCCAAGCAGGAGTTCGCCGTGCCCCGGGTGATCGCCCGGGTCAACCACCCGAAGAACCACTGGCTGTTCAACGAGACCTGGGGGGTCGACGTGGCCGTCTCCACCCCCCACCTGATGACGGCCCTGGTCGAGGAGGCAGTGTCGGTCGGCACCCTGGTGCAGCTGCTGAGCTTCGCCGAGGGCAAGGCCTGCCTGGTCGAGGTCACCCTGGCCGAGGAGAGCCCGGCGGGCACCACGGCCATCGCCGACCTGGGGATGCCCCGAGACGCCAGTATCGTGGCCGTCCTGCGCCGGAGCCGGGTGGTGGTGCCCCGCGGCGACACCGTGCTCGAGGCCGGCGACGAGGTGATCGCCCTCGTCACCGAGGACTCCGAGGAAGAGGTGCGGCGCATCCTGGTCGGGCCGGTCCGGGTCCCTCGGACCTCCGACGACAGGCCGTAGCCCTCCAGCTGCGTCTTTCCCGGTCGCGCCGGCCACCTGGCGGCGATTGGGTGGCTGTCCGTCATAGGGCCGGGCTGCTGCACGCTGCGGTCTCTGTCTTGGACGGACTCTGTCTTGGACGGACTCTGTCTTGGACGGACTCTGTCTTGGACGGACTCTGTCTTGGACGGATCCGCTCCGACGAAGCGGTGGTAGCCCCGTCGTTTGGACGGATCCAGCCGTTTGGACGGATCGTGCCGCTATGGCGTCCAAAACGTCCAAATGGTTGGATCCGTCCAAATCTCGGCCAGCCTGGCCTCGCCCGCCTCGTCGGCCCCAACGACCAGCGAGTCGGGACTGCCTGACCGCGTCAACTACGGGACCACGTCGACGATCAGCCGGGCTCGTCGCTCTCTAGCAGGTTCGCCGGCGAAAATCGTGGATATCCCCTTGCAACGCGGCCCGAGGTTTGGCAAGATCACAGTGTTGTAGTTACAAGTCCTGCCCCGGTTGTAGTTAGTGGTCGGGTGGTGGTCGACGACGCCCACCACCGCCACCGGCGGCAGTCACCCACTGGAGGGGAGTAGAGGGGAGTCCACGGTGAGCCAAGTCCTGGAGCTGCTGCTGACCAACACGAGGACGTGGCAGTTCCGTGCCAACTGCATGGGGGTCGACCCCGACCTGTTCTTTCCCGAGCGCGGCTGTTCCACCAGGGAGGCCAAGGAGGTGTGCCGGGGCTGCGTGGTGCGCCTGGACTGCCTCAACCACGCCATCGACAACGGCGAGAAGTTCGGCATCTGGGGCGGGCTGTCCGAGCGGGAGCGCCGCCGCATCCGCCAGAGCCGGGATGAGCCGGGCCGCACCGCCGCGTCATGACCCGCCGGTCCTGCCTGACCGCCGGCCCTGCCTGACCGCCGGCCCTGCCTGACCTGCCGGCACCGCCTGACCGCCGGCCCTGCCGGCACCGCCTGACCGCCGGCCCTGCCGGCACCGCCTGACCGCCGGCCCTGCCGGCACCGCCTGACCGCCGGCCCTGCCTGACCTGCCTGACCGCCGGCCCTGCCTGACC
>JBOGGP010000131.1:0-6894 GCA_050744105.1 Acidimicrobiales bacterium | reverse complement strand
CCCGGTCGGTGCGGGCGCTCGCCCGGCCGCCTGATCGAACAGGTCGGTCACCCGGATCCGGCTGGGCCGGCCGGCGACGACGCCGGCCTCCACCGTGGCGCCGATGTCGTCGGTGTGGATGTGGCAGTGCCAGGTGCCCTCGCCACCGACCACTACGACGGACTCCCCCAGCTCCGCCCAGACCTGGCGGAAGCCGGCGACGGCGTCCTCGTCGGTCTCCAGCATGTACATGACCTCGTAGCGGGGGCCAGACGGCGCCGCCGGGCCGGCGCCGCCGCCTGGCTGGGAGCCCCGGCTCCCGGGGAGGCCGGCGTCGGGCCCCGGGGGGGCGGGCAGCGGCCGGCCGTCGGCCACGTGGAGGAAGGCGTCGAAGAGCAGCAGCAAGCCGGCGCCGCCGGCGTCCACCACGCCGGCGGCGGCCAGCACCGGTAGCTGCTCGGGGGTCCTGGCCAGGGCGTGGGCCGCTCCCTGGTGCCCGCACTCGAGGCGCTCGACCAGCGACGCCTCTCCGCCGGTCGCGCCGGCCGCCTCGGCTGCCCCCCGGATGACCGACAGGATGGTGCCCTCCACCGGGTTTCCCACCGCCGCCCAGGCGCCGTCGCTGGCCAGGCGCAGGGCGGCGGGCAGGGTGCCGGCGTCCAGGCCCCCGGCCGGCCTCGCCCCCCCGAATGCCGCCGCCAGTGCCCTCATGATCTGGGCCAGGATGACCCCGGAGTTGCCCCGCGCCCCCATGAGCGAGCCGTGGGCCACGGCGGCCGCCACCGCCCCCGGGTCGTCGTGATCGGCCGAGGCCAGCTCGGCGACCACCGAGTCCACGGTCAGGGCCATGTTGGTGCCCGTGTCGCCGTCGGGCACCGGGAAGACGTTGAGACGGTTGATCCGCTCCTGGTGGGCGGCGAGCACGTCCCGGTAGGCGGTGACGACCGCCACGATGTCCCGGGCCCCGAGGCGGTCGATGGTCTGCACGGCCGGGATGCTAACCTCGCTACCCGCAGTCAACCTTCCCACCAGACATCCCCGCAGAGAGGTGCGCCGACATGGCAGCGGTCTGTGAGGTGTGCGGCAAGCACCCCTCGTTCGGAATGAGCATCAGCCATTCCCACCGGCGCACCAAGCGGCGGTGGAACCCCAACATCCAGCGGGTGCGGGCCGTGATCGGCGGCACCACCCGGCGCCTCGACGCCTGCACGAGCTGCATCCGGGCCGGCAAGGTGACCAAAGCGGTCCACTGAGCTCGGGCCCTTTGCCGCTGCCGGCGCACGCCGGGTCAACGGCGGCGGGGGACCGGGTTGGCCCGCCGTGCCACCACAGCCCTCACGTCGTCGGCGCGGAAGCGCAGGTGGCCACCCATGGTCCGCAGGGCGGGCAGCTTGCCGGCGGCGGCCCAGTTGATGACGGTGCGCTCGGTCACGTCGAAGATTGCAGCCACCTCGTGGCTGCGCAGCAGCTGCTGGCCCCCGGAGGCGTCCGCCAGGCCCGTGGGGCCGGCCGCGGCACCCCCCTGAGTGCTCGCCACCGCCGCCGCGTCGCCGCCAGCCGAGCCCAGCCGGTAGCCCGCCGGCCCCGGCCCGCTGGCCGAGGACCCGCCCAGGCGGCAGAGGTGGTTGCCGAGCTGGCGGACCACGGCCACCACGGCCCGCTGGTCACGCGGCGACGTCTGCCGCCGCCGGCGATCGAGAGCGCAGAACACGGCGAGCAATTTCCCCGACGGGTCCAGCACCGGGGACCCGTAGACCCACACCAGCCCGAGCGGCTCCCGGCCGAGCACGCTGGCCGACAGCTGCGGGTGGGCGGCAATGTCGGCGACCTCCACCGGCCCGCCGGCGGCCGCCATGAACTCCAGGAGCACGGGGTCGTCGAGCTGGCCCCGGCGATCCACGCCCAGGGCCAGGGTCCTCCACTGGCGGTCCGGCCCCGGCACCGACACCAGGGCCAGGGGGGCGTGGCAGGCCAGGGCGCCGAGGAACAGCAGGTCGGCCACGGCCTGGCCCTCGCCCTGCCCGGCGCCGGCCAGGGGCACCCGCAGCGAGGCCACCGCCTGGTCGAGCACGGGGCGCAGCCACCGCCGGGCGTCGGCCACGAAGGCCCGGCTACGGGACAGGCCGGCAGGCAGGGCGGCAGCCAGCGAGTCGAGGCAGTCCATCAGGTGCTCGGCGGGCCGGCCCGCCTCCGCGGTCCTGGCCATCTCGGCGCTGAGGAAGTCCCTGAGCACCCTGCCGTCGTCGACCAGGACGGCAGCGGCCAGATGGCTCACCAGGGCTTGCAGGGCAACGGCGGCATCGGGTGCGCCGGGCGTGGAGGCGGTCGGGGCGCCGCCTTGGGGGCGGCCACCGGAGGGGCGGGTCCCGGCCTCCAGGGCCCGGGCAGCCTCGGCCACCAGGCTGGGACCGGCCGAGAGGAGGGCCCGGTACTCCTCGGGTGGGGTCCCGGCCGTGTCCGGCACCATGGTTGGCAGCGAGGTGACCACAGTCTCTTTTCGACCCCCCATCATTCCTGCTCAAGCGAAATCTGGGAAATTGCCTGCTGTTGGTGCTGGCCCTGGTCCCCGGCCGGGCGCGGGTGCCGGGACCAACCCGGCGGCGGCCAGCCCCCGTGCTGCCAGCCCCCGTGCGGCCAGCCCCCGTGCGGCCAGCCCCCGTGCTGCCAGCCCCGGGGGGGGAGCGGTACGCCCTCGAGGCAACGGTGGCCGGGATCGGCCACGCACGTCCCGACCCGCACCGGCGCCGCCAGGCCGGCAAAGGCGACCTCGACGGCGGCCCCGGCGGGCGCGGTGAAGACCAGCCGGTAGTCCTCTCCCCCGCCCAGGGCCTCGTCACGGCTGGCGCCGGCCGCCACCGGCAGGGCGCCGTCCAGGCTGAAGCCCACCCCTGACGCCTCGGCCAGGTGCCACAGGTCGGCCGAAAAGCCGTCTGACACGTCGATCATGGCGGTGGCGCCGGCCCGGCGGGCCGCCCGACCCTCGGCCACCGGGGCCTGGGGGCGGGCGTGGTCGCCCACCCGGGCAGCGACCACCTCAGGCGCCGGCGGTGCGCCGGCGCCGGGCCCGGTTGCCCGATCCGGGGGCCGCTCGGGCCCGGTTGCCCGCTCCGGGCCGAGCAGGCGCAGCAGGCGGAGGCCGGCGGCCGCCCCCCCCAGGGTGCCGGTTACCCAGATCCCGTCGCCGGGACGGGCGCCGGCGCGGGTGATAGCCGGCCCGTCGAGGGAGCCGGTCACCGCCACCGCCACCACCAGCACCGGCGACGTGACCAGGTCGCCACCGACCACCGGGCACCGGTAGGCGTCGGCCGCCTGCCCGAGCCCGGCGTAGAGCTGGTCGAGGTCGGTGTGGGGGGGGGCGGCCACCGTGACCAGGGCGTGCCCGGGCGTGCCCCCCATGGCGGCCACGTCGGACAGGTTGGCCACCAGAGCCTTCCAGCCCAGGTCGTCCAGGCCGGTGAGGGCCAGGTCGGCGTGGACTCCCTCGACCACGGCGTCGGCCGCCAGGAGCAGCCACCCGCCGGGGCTGGGCACCACGGCGGCGTCGTCGCCTATCCAGATCTGCCCGGGCGGCGGGGCCCGCAGCCGGGCGGCCAGCCGGGCGATGGCCTCGAACTCCCCGCCCGTCACCGGGGCACCAGGGCGGCCAGGTGCTCGGCGATGGCCAGGCTGGAGGTGGCCGCCGGCGACGGGGCGTTGCGCACCACGACCAGCCCGTCGGCCGAGTCGACGGCGAAGTCGTCCACCAGCCCTCCGGAGCGGTCCACCGCCTGGGCCCGCACCCCGGCGGGGGCGGGCCCCAGGTCGTCGTCGGCGATCCCGGGCACGTAGGTACGGGCGGCGGCGGCGAAGGCGTGGACAGACAGGGCGGTGGCCAGCTCCCTGACCCCGGTCCGCCAGTGACGCCGGGCCAGCCGCCAGAGACCGGGCCATCCGGCCAGGGAGGCCACGGCAGCGTCGAAGTCCGACCACCGGTAGCCCTCCAGCGCCGTGGCCAGGACGGCGTTGGGCCCGACCAGCACTCCGCCGCCGGCGTGGCGGGTCAGGTGTATGCCGAGGAAGGGCAGGCGGGGGTCGGGCACCGGGTAGATGAGCCCCTTGACCAGGTGCTCCGCCCGGGGGGCCAGCCGGTGGTACTGGCCGCGGAAGGGCACGATGCGCAGGGCCGCCCGGCGCCCGGCCCCCGACACCTGGTCGGTACCCAGCCCGGCGCACACGACCACGGCGGCGTAGCGCCCGCCCTGGCGGTCGCCGGCCAGCACCACACGCCATCCCGCCCCGTCCCGGCGCACCGCCTCCACCTTGCGGCCGAGGAGGACCCGGCCCCCGCCTGTGGCCACGTCGGCGGCCAGGGCCCGGGCCACCTCGGCGAAGTCGACTATGGCCGTACGGGGACTGTGGAGGGCGGCGATGCCGGTGGCATGGGGCTCGGTCCGGGCCAGGGTGGCCGCGTCCAGGCGGGCCAGGCCGGGCACGCCGTTGGCCCTGGCTCGTGACTCGATGCGGGCCAGTCCGTCGAGCTCGGAGGCGTGGCGAGCAACGACGACCTTGCCGACGTCGAGGACCGGTATCGAGCGCTCGGCGCAAAACACCCGCAGGGCCTCTCCCCCCCGCCGGCACAGGTCGGCCTTGAGCGACCCGGGCCGGTAGTAGAGCCCGGCGTGGAGGACCCCGCTGTTGTGACCGGTCTGGTGGGCGCCGACGGTGGTCTCCTTCTCGAACAGGTCGAGCCCGGCGCCTGGGCGGGCCGCCAGGATCCGGGCGGCCACGGCCAGGCCGACGATGCCTCCGCCCACCACGGCGACGGGCCCGGTCACATCCGTTCCAGGAGCTGGGTCTTTTTGGCGTCGAACTCGGCCTGGGTGATGACGCCGCGCCGGCGCAGCTCGTCCAGGCGGCCGAGCTGGTCGGGCACCGACATCGCCGCCGCCGGCGTCGCCGGCGGGATCCGGCGGGAGGCGTGGGCGTCCATCTGCCGGTAGATCTGGCTCTGGACCGCCGCCGGCCTGGGCACGGCGGTGAACACCTCGGCGCTGTCGGGTCCCGAGGACTCCAGCCGCAGGTCCCCGCACCTCAATATGCGCTGCAGGATCCGCTGGTCGTAGCTGATGTCGCTGATCTGGTCCAGCGGTATCTCCCGGCCGGAGCGGGCCAGGATGCCCCGCCGGCGCACCAGGCGCTCGGAGGTGAGCACCAGGCTGGTGGTCGCCCATCGCAGGTAGCGGGCCAGCATCCACCCTGGCGCAGCCACCACCGCCGCCGCCACGGCCAGCTCCGCCGCCCGGGGCGCCCCCTCGGCGTAGGCCACCGTCCCGCCGGCCAGGGCCACCACGGCGGCAAGTGCCGGGCCGGCCAGGGCCGACCAGTGGGGACGGAGGTCGAGGACAACCTCCTCGCCCTCGTCGAGCAGCCTGGCCGGGAACGACATGCGGCTGGCTCTAGGAGAGCTTGGCGGCGATCGACGACGCCCCCCGCAGGGCCAGGCCGTCGGCCCCGCTGGCGTCCCACCGCGGGGCCGGGCGGGCGGTGGCCTCGGCCACCAGGTCGGCGACCAGGGCGGCGAAGGGCAGCGCCGCCTCCCCCACGAAGAGGTACCTGGACAGCGAGCCGGGGATGGTGTTGATCTCGTTGACCCACCACTGATCGCCCTCGACCAGAAAGTCTATCCGGGCCACACCGCGCACCCCGGCCACCTCGCAGATGGCCACAGCCGCAGCACGAAGCTCTTTCTCCAACCCCTCGCTCAGCACGGCCGGCAGCTGGCGAGGGGCGCTGGCCATGCCCTCCCCGCCCAGGTACTTGTCCCGGTAGCCGAGTATCTCCCCTCCACCCGGGCGCAGCGGCCGCTCGAAGAGCGACAGGGCCAGCTCCGGCCAGGTGCGCACGGCCACGTTGACGTCGGCCGCCCCCCCCCGGTGAGGCTCGGCCAGCGCGCCGCGCCGCCAGTGGACCACGCCGGCGCCGGCCCGGGCCACCACGTCGGGCCACGTCTGCCATACCTCGATGCCGATCGACGACCCCCCGTAGCGTGGCTTGACGATATAGGGGCCCTCGGGGGCCGGCGCCGGGGCCCCGGGCCGCACCAGGACCCGGGGCAGCGTCGGCAGGCCGGCGGCGGCCACCGCCGCCCCGAAGGCCAGCTTGTCCATGCCCAGGGCGGCGCCGGCGACGGTCGGACCGGTGTAGGCCAGGCCGGCGACGTCCAGGGCCCCCTGCATGGTCCCGTCCTCGCCGGGCCCGCCGTGGCAGCAGTTGACCAGGGCGGACAGGTCGAGGGGGCGCGCCCTGGCCAGCATGCCGCCCTTGGCGGCCACCAGCCCCCCGCCCGTGCCGGCCACCAGCTGCAGGGCCACGGCGCCCCTCGGCACGCCGTCCACGAAGGACGACGCCTCCGATGCCGGGTCCACCCTCCACAGCTCCCCCGACTTCGACCAGAACACGGCGGTCACGTCCTGGCCCGACGAGACGAGGGCCCGGGCCGCCTGCAGGCCGGTCAGGATGCTGACGTCGTGCTCGGGCGACGGGCCCCCGAAGAGGACCCCGGGCATCGTCATCCCTCGATCATCGCACGAGCCCATGACCGGGCCGGCCGCGCCGCTCAGCCGGCGGGGCCCGGGCCGGCGGCTGGAGTGAGAATGACGGTGGGTGGACGGCGGGCGTGACCCGCTGGTCGACCGCCACGGATTTCCGTTCCGAAATCTGTCTCATCTGTCACTTTCGACGAGCACCGGCTTCGGAGCCACCTGTTGCCGGGTGGCGGTGACGGTCCTATCCGGCCCGGATGGGCCGGTGCCGTCCTGACGGTTCTCCGAGGAGCACGTGGGCGAGCCCATGGACCTCTCCTCTCCCCGTCCGCTCGCCGGGAGCGTGTCCTGGCTGGTTCCCGCCGCAGCGGCGGCACCGGTGCTGATGTGGGCC